>LUZZ01000463.1 GCA_001603845.1 Syntrophobacterales bacterium Delta_01
TGGTCCTCCGATTGGTTTAACGAAAAGTTCCGCGGCAGAGCGCGCGGAGCTGCATGGTAGAGGCAGGGGCGCCGGAAACCGGCCGTTGCCGGCGCGGCCCCGGGATGGGCGCGAAGAACCGCGCGCGCTTTACGCCGAAAAGATCCTTTCCCGCTTTACCGGCGCCGTGGCGAGCATCTTTTTGAACCGGGCCTTGAGTCGGATGCGGTTCCAATAGGTAAAAGGAGAGCGGGAAACCTTCACTTTGCCCGAAATTGCCGTCTCCGGGTCGAACACCAGGTCCAGTATATGGACCGCGGGGGCGGCCGCGCCCAGAAAATCCACGCACCCGCCGCAGTAGGACACGATTTTGCGCCCGGCGGCTTCTTCTTTTCGAAGCGAACGCCATTTGCCGGCGAGCTCCGGCGCGACGAAATGAACCGCTCCTCCCTGGCCGCAGCACAGGGTCTTCTCGCGCTGGTGCGCCACCTTCCCGACGTCCGGCCCGAGCTTTGAAACCAGGTCCCGCACCGCGTCCTGCATGGAGCTTTCGAACCTTACCGCACACGGGTCGTGAATGACCATGGTTCCCGGTGCCCGCGTCCCGGCGCGGGGAAGCTCCCTGTGGGACAAAACCTCGTAGACGCTCTTTACCGCAAACCCGGTTCCGTACTTCCTGAAAACCGCATGGCAGTTGGGGCAGGCCACCAGGATGGTGCGTACCCCGTGTTCGGACAGCCAGCCCTTCAGCTCGTCCAGCATCGCCAGGAAAACGTCCTGGCGTCCCAGGTCGTGTGAGGCCTTCATACAGCAGTCCAAAACGATTCCCAGGGAGGGCCCGCCCGCCCGCAGCCATTCGTAGAGTTGCATCACCCTTTGGGGGCGTGTTCCGGGGAGGTTGCAGCCCGGAAAGAAAACCGTGTCACAGCCTTCGGGAAGAGCGTACCAGGTGTAGCGCTTCGAGGTGCCCCGCTTTTCGTACCTGGAGATCACACCGTACCCGGATTGGCCGCCGCCGCCGTTGCGCACCGCCTCCCGGCGCATCTCCAGAAACACCCCCGCCGGGTCGATACCCACGGGGCAAACGGCCGTGCACAGTCCGCACAGGCTGCACTCGAAAGCCGGCGTCCGGTCCGGCCTCAGGGGATCAAAGGCTTGGACAATGGTCTTCGGATTGCCGTACCGCTGCAAAAAACCGCATTCTTTCAGGCAGAGATTGCACTCGATGCACGTTTCGGAAACCGTTTGGAGCTGTGCCGGGAAATCTCGCATTGCAGTTCACTGTTCCCCAATATGAAAGGTGTGGGCGCACCAGCGATTTTATAAATCGGTGTCGACAATTATACAAATTGGTATTGCCGATACAATCCGTCACGCTCATGGGTTTTTTTCGACATCGGGCGACTTTTCCACGGGACGGCAGGCCCGGCATTTTTTTACGTTTTCCGGGAGCCGGCAGAAAAAATACCAGTTTCGCCACCGGGTTCACCTTTGTGGCGTAAAGTGGCTTTTCAAAAGACCGGTGGAAAAATTCACGAAAAATACCGGAAGTCAATGGAAATCAATGGCTGATAGATATCATCGGCTATTGAAGATCGGCAGGAATAGTTGGTTGGGATGCTTTAATGTAACCAAGTTGGCGGAGCTTTGTCGTTTTGATCTTAAATCGCTTCAGCAATTTCAAAAAACTGGGAGAAGTTCTAAGGTCAAGACCCTTACTCCTATGCAATGGCCTGGATTTTATTAGGCCTGTTATCCCGTATGATTGGAGCCGCTTCGCATCATTAAGGCAAAATATCCCTGCCTGTTGAACAGGGATCGCAGTATTTCCTGTTTTTTCATTAGATGGAATTTTTCTTCTTTTTCTTCAAAGGAAATTTTTCGGTGTATCCGGAAGGAAAAGTCATGAAAGCAAGGTTTCGACGGCTGGTATTTTTCGGCCTGCTGGTGTGCCTGGCCGGCTGCGGTGGATCGAGCTGGCAGCAACAGACCGTGTTCGGAAGCGACGGTCCCATGGTGGAAATACGGGCATCGCGCTCGTCGAGCATCACGGCCGGGCAGCCGCCGTCCGGACAGGATGCGTCCGCGCTTGCCCGGCAGGCGCCGGTCCCGCCGGACAGCCGGACCGGCAGCGTGCTGCTTCGGGAACAACTGCTCAAACAGGCCGCGATGCTGGGTGAGCCCGATTTTTCCGACTACAAGGTGGGGGCCGAAGATCTTTTGCAGATCAGCTTCCTGGGGGCCGACAACCTCAATTCGGAAGCGAGGGTGAGCGGCGGAGGGGAGATAAGGCTTCTCCTGGTGGGCGATGTCAAGGTGGCGGGCCTTTCGCCCGTGGAAATCACCCGCAAGCTTATCCGGCTGTACAAGCAGGGCGACTACCTGGTCAATCCCCAGATTACCGTTTCGGTCAAGGAATACCGGCACCTGAGAGTGGCGGTGACCGGCGCGGTCGGCAAGCCCGACTATTACTCCCTGATCGGTCCCCGCACTCTTCTGGAAGTCCTGGGCATGGCCGGCGGGCTTTCCGACAAAGCGGGCGAGGTGGTCCATGTCATGCACTCCGGGGG
>LUZZ01000077.1 GCA_001603845.1 Syntrophobacterales bacterium Delta_01
GTGTGGTTTGGGTTGGAGAGCCGTTTCTGCGGCCGCCGCGCGAGCTGGAGATATTCATCACTTTTTAAAGAGACAGGGGGAGATTACAGGATGAGGAGGAATTGGGTTTTATTGTTGTCTTTATTTGCAGTCGGACTGTTGCAGACGGATTTCCCGGCCCGGGCCGCCGAGGATGCCGCGCCGCTGAGCGAGATCGTTGTTACGGGAGACGCGCTGGTCACTCCCACCAAACAGACGAACGACACGGTCTATACGGGGCAGGAAGTGACTAAAAAGGGCATAGAGATGCAGGGGAGCAAGGCGGATACGAGCGTTTACGAAGCCGTGGAAATCCTGCCCGGCATCAATATGGAAAGCGCCGATCCTTACGGCCTGGCGGCGGAACAGAAAGCCATCCGGACGCGAGGCGTGCGGGGCTACCTGGGGGCGATGACGGTCGAGGGAATTCCCAATTACGGCGGCAACCCGATGGGGCCCAGGGACTACATTTACGATATGGAGGACATGCGGGGGGTCGCCGTCTATAAAGGCGCGGTGCCCGTGGACCTCGGGACGGGCGTGGGGGCCAGGGGAGGCGCCATAGAACTGAGGCCCAGGTGGCCCGAAGAGATGTTCGGAGGCGACATCAGCACGTCTTACGGTTCCAATAATTATACCCGCACCTTTTTCCGTCTCGATTCCGGACCGCTCCCCATGCTCAACAACCGGTTTTCCATGTCCTATTCCTTGACCGAAGCCGACAAGTGGAAGGGGCCCGGCGATCTCGGCCCGCGGAATAACGCGAATTTCATGTTCGAGCAACGTTACAACTCGACGGACACCATCAAAGTATGGTTCAACTATAACGATATCCGGCAAGACCTTTACAAATCCCTTACTTATCAGGAAACCCAGTCACTCGACCAAAATTATCGAAAGGATTACAATGCAACGCTGACCGGCGTCAAGAGCCAGGATATCAATTATTACAAGTATAATACCGCCAATCTGACCAATATCGATATGTTCGCCATCGTCCCCGTTACGTTGACCGACGCTTTCAGTTTGAGTTTCAAGCCGTATTATTCGACTGAAGATTCGACGATTTTAGGCGGGGCGACGTCCCAGGGCGGTGTCATCCAACAGAGAAACAGGGACATAGACAGATACGGAGTCATATCCGAGGCAACTTATAAATTTACAGATATAAAAGCTACTCTCGGATACTGGTTCGAATCGTCCGATATGAGAATCAATGTGGAAAACTACAACCCGGTAAATTTTGCATATCTTGGATATGGGAATTATACCGAGAACTTAGACAATGGATACGCCCATACCCCCTATTTCAAACTTTCCGGGAAGCTGTTCAATTTCGACTGGCAGGCGGGGGTAAAATATTTCTACTACAAGGACCCGGCGAGTGAGGGATATCTGTGGAATTCCAGCACCAAAAGCCTTAGCAGGGCCGCCGACCTGGACCGGTCGTCCAAGGAATACGATGAATTCCTTCCGTCCGTCGGACTGGGCTACAAGGTGATGGATTCACTTGAATTTTACGCCAGTTACGGCCGGAACCAGATCCGGCCCTATGCCTACCAGCCGCTGCTGAATACCTATAACCAGTATCGATCCAGGTTCCAAAACGCAGGCGTGACGCTGAACGATCTGTTCAACGGGTACGACATGGAGATTTCGGACGATTTCGAACTGGGGGCCAGGTTCAGAAAAGGATGGTTCGAAGCCATCCCCACGGTCTACTATGCCCGGCACAAAAATATGCTGACCACGGTGTACGATCCGAGGGTCGATCTGAGCTATTACCAGAACATCGGCAAAGGGACCGGGTATGGCGTGGAATTGGTCACCAATTTGTACATCAATGATAATCTTACCTGTTTTATCAATCCGACCTATAACGTTCTGACTTACGACGACGATTTGACTTACCAGGGGGTGACCCTGAAAACCGAGGGAAAACAGGTGGTCGATACCCCGGAATGGATGCTCAAAACGGGAATGATTTTCAAGTATAAGAACTTCGAATTCACGCCCATTTTGCGATACGTCGGAACGCGCTACGGCGATGCGGAGCACAAGGAAAGCGTGGATGACTACGTGACGATGGATTTGCAGCTAAGCTATAAGTTCGACAAGCTGCCGTACGGCAAGTCCCTCAAGGCCTCGCTTGAATTCTACAATGTATTCGATACCGAGTACGTGTCGCTTATCAACGCCAGCGACGACTCGAGGGCGGGAAGCACCAGCTACTACGTCGGCGCGCCCTTCACGATGCTCGGGAAGCTGTCGCTCTCCTTCTGATACGGCCGTCGTCTTCATGGGGGGACGCCTGCGACGCTTTCCGGCAACAGCCCGGAAGGATGGACTCGCGGCTCCCCTCTTCTTTCGCCACCACGCCGCCGGAAACGACCAGGACACGGTCTGCCACGTAGCCGGCGGCGTCGGGGTCGTGCATGGTCACCAGGATGGCCATGCCGCTTTGCGCCAGTCGGCGGAAAAGGTTCAGGATTTCGACGCCGGACGAGGCGTCGAGCATGGAGGTCGGTTCATCGGCAAGGAGCAGCGCCGGCCGGGTGATGAGGGCGCGGGCGATCGCCACGCGCTGGCGCTGTCCTCCCGAAAGTCCTCCGGGATAGCGGTCCAGGTAGGCTTCGGGCGGGACGAGGCCCACGGACCGAAGGGCCTCGGAGGCGAGGTCCGTCTGCCCGGCCCGCGGGCCGCCCCTTATTTTCACAGCTTCCAGGACGCTTTCTCTTACGCGCAGATGTGCGGAGACCGCCGCGTAGGGGTCCTGGAAGACCAGGGACATCCGTTCGCGTCCGTGGTGCGTTTCATGAAGGAGGAGGGGAGAACCGTCGAAGCGCGCGGACCCCGAATCGGCGCCGGTAAGGCCCGCGATGACGTGCAGCAGGGTCGTCTTGCCGGCTCCCGACAATCCGAGCAGCGCCACTACTTCACCCCGGTCAACCGAAAGGTCGATGCCCCGGAGGATTTCCACGTCTTTGCCACCCGACCGGAACCCTTTCCCGACGCCCTGAAGCACAAGCAGTTTTTCACCGGCTTCCGCACTGTCCCGGCCAGGCCCCGGGTTTGCTCCCCGTCGCGCCTCTTTTCCCATTACCAGCCCCGGCTGTAAGTTTCGGAACAGGGGATGCAGACTACCTTGCCGTCCCTTATCCGCGCCCGCGGCTCCATGATGGTCTCGCCGCACAGTTCGCAGGTGACCGATTTGAAAATGCGCGCTTTCCCCGGCGGTGTGGGGGAAATATCCTCGATTTTGAACAGCTCGTTCACATCTTCGGCCAGGATTTCGTCCACCCGTTTTTTCTGGAACTCCCGGAAGGCCTTCTCCTCTTCTTCGGAGGCCTCTCCGTTGACGGCCCTCTGGAAGACGGCTTCCTGTTCGGGTGTTCTGCGAAACGGACCGGGTTTCATCGCCAGGCGGACGCCCACGCCCCGTTTCCGGCCGATGACGGTGTAGACCTGCTTTCCGTAGTCCCGGTAGATGAGGTTTCCCTTGCCCAGAGTGCAGCTCAGCAGCGCCTGCACGGCATCGATTCCGCAGCCGTCGGATTCCACAACGGCCACCAGTTCTTCGTCTTCCGCACGGTCGATTCCCAGGCGGGCCTGGGCGGCCTTGGCCGCCCGGTACCCGATGGCCAGGCCGGGGCATAGGTGTCCGTGGAACTTGATGGCTTCCTGAAGGTCGCTCGGGTATTCATTATTCATTTTTCGTTCTCCTTACAAGTTTATCCGAATTATTCGTCCAGGAGACCTGAACGGGTCTACACCATGAAACACCGTACCTTCCGTCCCCCCCGGTCTTCCAGGCCGGGATGGGCCTTTCCGCATGGGTCGCCGGCCCTGGCGCACCGCTCGCGGAAGCTGCAGCCCGCGGGCGGGCGGACAAGGGGAAGGGCATAGCCGGGGATGCCGCGGCGGCTTAAAGGAGGGTCTCCGAAGCGGATCGCCGATTCCAGGAGCCCTTTCGTANNCCGCCATGCCGATGTCGTGGGTAAAGAGAATCATACCCGCCCGCGCCCCTTTCAGCCAGTCGTTCAGGTGCGTGGTCACCTTTTCCCGCGTGAGTTCGTCCAGGGCATTGGTGGGTTCGTCCAGGAGCAGGAGTTCGGGGCCGTTGAGAAGCGCCAGGAGCAGCGCCATGCGCTGTTTCTGGCCTCCCGACAGCTGGTGCGGGTAGCGGTCCCAGTGCTCCGGCCGCAAATCCATGGCGTGCGAGAGCGGAGCGACCAGGTCGCGCACGGCGCTTAAGTCCGGGCGCACGGCGCTGTTCTTGGCGATCACTTCCCGCGCCGACTTCCAGAGCCGCTGCGTGGGGTGGAAAGCATCCTGGGCGTTTTGAGGCATCAGGGCGATGCGGCGATAGTAGAGCTGCGAACGGTCGGAATAGGGAAGGGCGTGCAGGTTGCTTTCCCGGTAGCGGACTTCCCCCGCCACGAGGGCCTGGCCCGGCAGGGTCCGGCCCGTCAATGCCCATGCCAGGCTGGTTTTGCCGCCGCCCGACTCTCCGACGACTGCCAGCCGGTCGTTTTTTTCCACCCCGATATCCACGTTCCAGACGGGGAAAACCCCTCCCCCGGCCCGCAGCGTGACGCCCCTCGCCTCCACCATCATGAGAATTCCTCCACCCGCAGCGCTTCGTCCACTCCGAACCCCGCCATGGTGAAGGAAAGGACGGCCAGGCTGACCATTATCGCCGGCGGCAGCAGCCACCAGGTCCACGCGCTGGTCCACAGGAGCCCCGGATAGTCCAGCGCGCTGCGGATCATCATGCCCCAGCTTTTGAGCGTGGGGTCTCCAAGGCCCAGAAAACCGAGCCCCGCTTCGGCGACGATGGCGTGGGCGGCCGTTCCCACCCCCTTGGCGATCACCAGCGGGAAAAGCTCCCGAATCAGGTGGCGCCGGAAGATATAGAAAAAACTCCCCCCCGAAAAGCGGGCGAACCGGATATGGTCCCGCTCGCGGAGCGAGAGCACCTGGGACCGGATCGTCCGGGCGATCACCGGCCAGGCGAGGAAGACCAGCACGGCCAGGACGTTTACCAGGCGGGGGCGCAGGAAGACCGCCAAAAGGATGATCAGGGGAAACCTCGGGATGGTCATCAGTACGTCCACCGTTCGCATGATGACGATTCCCCCCGTGCGGTTCGGAAAATATCCCGCCACGGCCCCCGCCAGAAGCCCGAGGGCCGTCGCCGTGAAGCCGACGCTGAATGCCGTAAGGAGCGAAACGCGGCATCCCGCCAGCACCTGGCTGAAAACGTCCTGCCCGATCCCGTTGGTCCCCAGCAGGTGTGCGGGACTGGGTGCGAGCAGGCTGGCCCCTGAGACGGCATCCGGCGAATAGGGGGTCCAGCACAGGCTTCCCAGGGCGAGCACGGTCAGGAGGAACACCCCCGCCAGCCCGCCCTTTCCTATCGGCTGGCCCCACGTCGATGCCGTTATTTCCTTCCAGTTGTGCAAGGGGTCAAACCTCCTTTACGCGCGGATCGAGGCTCACGTAAAGGCAATCCGTGCAAAAATTTATGAGCAGCACCCACAGGGTGAAGGTCAGGAACGTCCCCTGGAGAAGCGGATAATCGTGGCTCAGTACCGCTTCGTAGCTCAAACGCCCAACGCCGGGATAGGCGAACAGCACCTCCACCAGGATGCTCGCCCCCGCCGAAGCGGCAAGCCTGGCGCCGAAAAAGGTCACCACGGGAAGCAGCGCGTTCCGGAGCAGGTAGCGGTACCGGATCGTCCGCTCGGGCAGTCCCTTGGCTTCCGCCATGAGCAGGTAGGGCTCGTTTTTTATCATGATCACGGAGTTTCTCACCACGAGATAGGCGGGGAAAAAGCACGAAGCCGCCAGCACCACGACGGGCAGAATTCCGTGGCGGGCCACGTCCCAGGCCCTCGCCGCCGCATTGGAGTCCACAAACGGGCTGTACGCCCCGCTAAGCGGCAGGATCGGCACCTTTACCGCAAACGCCAGCAGCAGGAGGCTTCCCAGGACGAATGGCGGCATGCCGTGCAGGAACACCGCCGGAACCAGCACGCGCATCTCTCCCCTGTGCCCCCTGCCCGAACCGGTCCCCAGGACGAGCGCCGCCGCAAAGCTCAGGGAAAGCGCGACGAGGGTCAAAAGAAGCGTCCACGGCAGCCTGTTCAGGAGCAGCGGAGTCACCGGCATGCGGTAGCTGATCGAATAGCCCAGGTCCCCCCGCACCAGCCCGGTGAGGTAGTCCGCAAACTGCGTCGAAATCGGCCTGTCGAGCCCGTAGTAGCTGCGAAGGGCTTCCATCGCGCGGGCGTCTATCGCCACGGGGAGATCCCCGATGCCGCCCGTCAGTTCTTCGAGCGGGTTGCCGGGGATGGCCCTCGGCAGAAAAAAATTTATCAGGAGCGCCACCGCCAGCACCAGGAGGTAGGTCGCCGCCCGCTTGAGGAGAAAAGGGTTCAAGACCGCTTCTCCCCGATGAAGACCAGCTTGTTCAACGGCATCGGGACGCCGATGCCGATGCCGCCCTCCGCCGTGTAGAACCAGCCCGTAAGTTTTGCCGGGTCGTAGGCGGTATACGAGAGCGGATAATACAGGGGGATGGTGGGAAGCTCCCCGGCGTAGAGGCGCTGCATCGTCCGGCAAAGCTCCGTGCGGCGGGAAGAATCCACCGTTTCCACCAGTTCTTTTGCCGCCCGGAGATACTCGGGATCCTGCGGCAATCCGGGGATCGAGCGATCTCCCAGGACCACCCCGAATCCTATGATGGCGGAGGGGTCGCCGCCCAGCCCTCCGCGCCCGGTGATCGCCAGGTCGAAACGCCGGTCGCGCACCGCGGCGTCCATGGTCTTGATGTCCATGGGGGTGATCTCCAGCTCGAACCCCACCCGGCGGAGCATCAGCCGAATCGTTTCGGCTTCGCGCAGGTACTGGGGCGCGGTGATGAGGAGAAAGCGCATGGGGGTGCCGTCGGGGCTTTCGCTGATCCCGTTCCCGTCGCGGTCTTCGATGCCCGCCGAGCGCAGGAGGATTCTGGCCCGGCTCAGATCGAACGGGCAGGTATCCTGATTCGCCGGGTCGAACCAGGGGGAATCAGGGGGCAGGAAGCCGGGATTTCCGGGTTTTGCCCCCTGCGCTCCTCCGGGGACCGCCTGTTCAATGAGGGCGTTGCGGTCGATGGCGTACGCCAGGGCATGCCGCACCTTTTCTTCCGAAAATGGAAACCGGTCGCGGTTGAACAGCACGGTCAGCACCCAGTAGGCGGGACCGTGCATGACCGCCAGGGAATGGTTGTCTTTAAACTGCGCGACAAGGGAGGCGGGAACGATCGATTCGTCAACGTCTCCCCGCTGGAGGGCCGCGACCTGGTCGGCGGCCGGGACGAACAGGAGCCGGTCTACGCGCGGGGCCCCCAGGAAATATTGGCTGTTGGCTTCGTAAGCGTAGGAACCCTGCGCATTGTCATAATGGACGAGCCGGTAGGGGCCGCTCCCCACCACCCGCCGTATGGCCCCTTCGTCCCGCGGGTCCTGGACGTCTCGCCAGATGTGTTCGGGGATGATGGGCACATTTCCCGCCACTTCTTTCAGAAACGGCGCAAAGGGGCGTTCCAGGCGGAAAACCACCGTCCGGGCGTCGGGGGTCTCCACGTCCCGGATCTTATGAACCGGAAACCATTCCACCGGGTGCAGTTTGAGGTAGTGGAAGGTGAACCGGACGTCCGCGGCCGTAAGGGGAGTCCCGTCCTGCCATTTTACTCCCGGACGCAGGTGAAACGTCCAGAGCAGCCCGTCGGGGCTTCTTTCCCAGCTTTCGGCCAGCCACGGGACTTTCCCCTTGGCATCCTTCCAGATCAGCGTGTCGTATACCAGGCTGAGGTGGATGTAGCCCGGCCCCCGTGGATAGAAAGTAAACGGGGTGGGGACCCCCCAGTCGCCCCCCGGAAGGCGGAGGGTAACGGCGGACTTTTTCCCCTCGCCGGATGCGTCCTTCTGGCCGGAAGGAGCGTTCCCGCAGGCCCAAAGCGGCAGGCAAAGCAAGATGCAGGCCACCAGTTTTCGCAGTGCCATGACTCATTTCCTTTCGGTAATTATGCTGAAGGCCGAACAGCCTGCAAGTTTCACGGCGTCCACCACCTGGATGAGCATTCCGACCGGGACATCGCGGTCGGCCTTGATCCGCACCGAGGGGTCCCGGCTGCCGACCAGCCTTTGCGCCACCACCTGCCCGATGTCCTCGACGGCCACGGCGGAATCGCCCACAAAAGCGTTTCCCTCCCGCGTCAGGGTGATCACCACGGACTCCTCCGCCTGGGTTTGCGCCGTAATGGACTCGGGAAGCCGGACGTGGATCGCGGAATCTGCCGTGACGTTATAGGTGATGATGAAAAAGAGGAGCAGGTTGAACACAACATCCACCAGCGGAGCGACGTCAATGTGGGTGTGGCGTCTTTTGCGCCGCTCAAACTCCATTGCTCCTCCTTTCATAGAGAGTCATCGCCACTTCTTTCATGCGCAGCGTGATGGCGTCCAGCCGGTTTTCGAGAAAATGAAGGGATACGTGGGCGGGAATGGCGATAAACAGCCCGCTGGCCGTGGTGATCAGGGCTTCGTAGATCCCCCCGGCGACCATCGACGGGTCCACACGGGTCCCCGTGTGATTGGCAATGACCATGAACGCGGAGATCATGCCGGTTACCGTACCGGTAAACCCCAGCAGGGGCGCGATGACGGAGATCAGGGAAAGGAGTCCGAGCCCTTTTTCCATCTCCCGGACCTGCTTGGTTCCCAGGAAGGAAACCTGTTTTTCGTCAAGCCCCCGTTCGATACCCTCGATGATCGGCGCGACCTCGGGCGGATTTTTATCCAGGATCAATTCCAGGGAAACGGACAGATGCGCCAGTATCCCCCTGAACTGCATGCTCTTGGCGATGATCAGGGCCAGGGCCACGATGGAGCACAACAGGATGGGCCACATGAGCGCTCCGCCCTTTACGAAAAAATCAATCATTTGCGGTACTCCTCAACACAAAACGAATCGGTGCGCGCACTCGGCACGCAATGGGTTTTCCATTCTTTTCAGCCGGCTTGAAGGCGGATTCCCTCATGGCTTTGATGGCCGCCTCGTCCAGTCCGCTTCCCGCCTTCTTGAGCACCTCGACGTCGCGCAGGCGCCCGCGCTCATCGATGGTCAGCCGCAGGAGCACGATCCCTTCTTTCCCCAGCCGCCGGGCCAGTTTCGGGTATATCGGCATGACCTGTTTCAGGAACCGCGGACCGTTGTTCGCCCCGAATGATGAGTCGATCGGTCCGGCGGCGCCCGCCGGCCCNNAACAGCCGCGATCTGTTCTTCCGAAGGAGTTCCGGGCCGCTCATCGGCGGGCGGTTCCGGCGGGGAAGGTTCCTCCCGGCGAACCGTTTGCTCCGGCGGCGTTTCTTTGGGCGGTTTGGGAGAGTGCTTGGGCTTCTGCACCCGTTTGCGGACGACCTTTTTTACGACGGGGGGCGGCGCTTCCGGAGCCATTACCGGCTGGTCGAGCTTTTTTTCGGGCGGCGGGACGGGCTCTTCCACCGCCATTTCATTTTCATCCGGCGGGTCCGGTTCCTCCACGGCCGGGGGCGGTTCCGGCGCTTTCGGTTTCGGAGAGGATTCGCCGTTTCCCGCACCCACTATCACCATGTTGAGCGTATCGCACACCGGAGGCGCGGGCGCGACCATGGCAAAAGGGATGCAGAACATGAATCCGTGCAACAGGACCGAAACGGCGGTGCTTTTCAAAAACCTCATCGGAACATCCATTAACTTTACCGGGAAAGACTTCCGGGACAAAAAAAGGCCACGATCCACCCCTACGCACCCCACTCCTGCGGTGCATCGGGCGTTCATGGCCCTGTTTAACCGGTTCAGACAAAAAATGGCTTGGTATTGAAAACCGGACCCAATCATGCCAATCGGGTCCATCGCCTTCAGGCATTCGGCTCTGGGTGGCCGCGGCACCTTCGTGGTGCCATGAATGCTTCTCTGAAGATAAAAGGTTTTACCTCTTCCGGAGAATTTTCGTCAAGTGGCATTCATCCGGAACGGATGGAACGGGCGGTTAATTTCGTGCTGCTGCGGCGCAACCACCGGTGGGACCGTACGAAATTCGAATGATAAACATGAATGGTTAGGAGTATATGCGGCGACATAAATAATTGCGCAATGTAATTTCAGGGTAGGCCGGGTTGCGCTTCGCTCCATGCAGCCGACATCGCTCAATTCGCAAATAATTTTGGCGTTGTGTATAACATCTTGTTTGTTCTAGGGTTCCTAAATTTTCCCCAGAGTAGGGAAAGGGATGCTTTACTATTATTTCAAGGAATGATATTAGGCTTCGGCGAGGGCGGAGCTTAAAATCCCTATTAAAACACGATATCCTGGCCATCCTTCGGCCGTACCTATAGGTCAAGGAGCGGAAATTACTTCCCGTCTGATAGATATTATTGAATTCCGGACCATCTGTTCTACTGTTCAGAACGCCAGGCACAACGATATGTTAGCCTGGATCGGATTCTGAATTTGATGGTGGAAACGCTCGGACTCCGGATAGGATATAAGATTTATATTGACAGCGTGCTACCCTTACTATATAGATCCTCGAATAGCTGTCGTCCTGCGATATATGTCAAAAGTGTTACGATTACCATTATGTATAGTGATAGGCATCCAACGTAAAACAACTGTTTTATTAATGGAGTATTAAATGACTATAAATATATTGGTAGTCGATGATGACGA
>LUZZ01000464.1 GCA_001603845.1 Syntrophobacterales bacterium Delta_01
ATCTCCCATTTGAGGCCGGTGGGAAAACCGGCGCCGCCGCGGCCGCGCAGGCCGCTTTTGGTCATTTCGGCGCACACCCCCTCGGGCGTCATTTCCCGCAACGCGTGTCCCAGAGCCGTGTAGCCGCCCTGGGCGATATAGCTTTCGATTTTTTCGGGGTCCACGTCGCCGCTCTGGGCGAGGACCAGTTTTTTCTGCTTGGCGAAAAAGGGCCAATCCCTAGGGATCTCCTGGTCGTCCAGTTCGGGCGTCAGGGCTCCCGACATATGCTTGGCCACGATCTGCGGGGCAATTTCCGGCGTCACTCTTTCATAGATGGCATCCGGTTTTCCCTCGTACTTCACCGTGACCAGCGGACCGCGGCTGCACGGGCCCAAGCAGCCGGTGGCTACCATTTCGACCTCCGTCTGGTACCCTCCGGCCTCTATGGCCTTCTTCAGGGCCTCCGCAACCGCCAGCGCCCCGGACGAAATACAGGGAGTGCTGGCGCAGCAGAGCAGGCGGCAGCGGAATTTGCTCTGGCGGTCCTGTTCGCTTTTGGCCAACTCCATCATTTCCTGTCGGTTCATAAGGCTATCTTCCCCCTTGAGTTCTAGACGATTAAATGAGCTCGATTACGCATAACGAGGCGGATGCGGTCCTTGCCGCATCCCAGCGCCTAGGTGGTCGCCGCCATTGGGCTCGCGGCATCTTCGACAGGCGTTTGGACCAAAGTTTCGCCGGCCAGCACCGCCTTTATTTTCTGGACCGTAGTTTGCGGAGTCTCCTTTCCGAGCACCTGGTTTTCGAATACCACCACCGGAGCCAGCCCGCAGCACCCCAGGCAGCGGGTGGTGGTGAGGGTGAACTCTCCGTCGGCCGTGGTCTGGCCAGGCTCCAGGCTGAATTCGCCCGAGATCGCATCCACGATCTCACTCGCCTTGCCCACGTAGCACGCGGTGCCCAGGCACACGATGGCGTTGTGCCTGCCGAGAGGCTTGAGCGAAAAGAAGTGGTAGAAGGTGGCGACGCCGTACACCCAACTGAAGGGCAGCTTCAACTGCCTGGCGACGTAGATCATCACCTCTTCGGGCAGGTAGCCGAAGGCTTCCTGGGCTGAAGTGAGGACTTCGATCAGGCCGTCCTGCTTGTACTGCAGCCTCTTTAGAACACGGTCAATGCCCTTGTAGCGGGGATCGCCTTCGGGGTGCTCCCCGTTTCCGGCGTCCTTCTTCTTGGGACTGGTTTCCGACATAGTTTTTCCTCCATTTGAACAGGGAACGTGGCGGTTGAATTTTTACCAGATTGACCGAATACACACTCCAGTGACACTTGAGCCGGATTTCCTGTGCCGACATTGAGCCTTTCGACGCATGGGCAGGGCAGTCGCCGCCGGGAGCCTGATTGGGCGCGGCGGGACATCCGGCCCCTGAACGCACGCCGGCCGCAAATCGGCCGTCAGTCTCGCATTTGGCAGCGATTTCGCACCAAATATTGTGAAACTCATCACATGAGCAAGCACAAAACAGCCCTCCCAGGGGCATTGATTCACCTTGCTCGCACTCACACTAGAGGAGATGTGTCATCTAGTCAAGAGATTTTTTTAACAAGCTCCCGTGCAGCATAATTATTCTTCAATTTCGATTTATTAGCTTAAGTTCCACAGTTTGTCGCATACGACACCGGTTGCACTTTGTGCCAAACCGTTGTGCATTCCTACCCGGCCGCGCAAACCCGCGCTCTTGCCGTATCTGCCCAATTGCGTGCTCGCTTAGGCTTTTGATGGCATTTTTCTATCCCGTACAGTATCATAGTCCCGGCAGGTTTTGCCGCGACGGCCTCAGAGAAAGCCCGCGGCGAGCCCGGCTCGCCGGACAGGCATGCGCCTTTTACCGGTGCGAAAACTTCCCGAACAAAAAGCGGCACGGACCGCAGAGCGCGAAAACACGAGGCGGCGCGTCCGGCGTTTCGGATTTGCCGCCGCTGCCCCTTTTGGTTACGGTTTGGACAGGTCAGGTTTAACTACAGAGTTTAAGAAGGGAGCCGATCCATGCCCGATTTGAGCGACGCTTACCGGAGATGTTTGGAGTACCTGGACAAAATTCCGCTGACCCAGCTGGGGCCCGGCCAGGTCGGCGTGCTCATGGCCAGGGCGGGCGCCGGCAAAACGGCCTGTCTCACCCAGCTTGCCATCCGGCACCTGTTAAGAGACGAACCGGTGCTCCACGTGTGCGTGGACAACGTTCCCGACAAAGTGAAGGTGTGGTACCGCGAGATTTTGAAAAGCCTCCTGGCCGCAGACGCCGACTGCGACCCCTCGGGGCTCGAACACCGCATCGAACCCCTGCGGTTCATCATGTCCTTCATGAACCAGACCTTCAGCCCGGCCAAGCTGGAACAAAGCATCGCGGACCTCCGGGAGCAGACCCAGTTCAACCCGCTGCTGCTCATCGTGGACGGCCTCGATTTCGACCGCAACAACCGCGCCGTGTTCGAACAGATCCGGGACATCGCCGGCCGCTGCTCGGTAGGGATATGGATATCGGCCAGGATGCACCGGCACATGGCCGATATAAACGAGCGGGGCATTCCCTACCCGGTGGACAGCCTGGACGACATTTTCAATTCGATCCTCATGCTGGAGCCGAAGGCCGACAGCGTGAGGCTGAAGTTTCTTAAGCAAAACGATGTCTACAATCCGGTGGACTTCGAGCTTTCGCTTGACCCGCAGACCTTTTTGCTCCTTCAGGGGCCTGCTTGAACCAGCGGCCCCGGCGAGGGGGCGAGAGCCGAACCCGCCGCGGCCGCCAGAGGTTGACCGCCTCCGATGATGGAAGACGATCTGGTCTCCAGCCTCACACGCCAGGTTAAAGAAGAGGTAATCGAAAGCTATCTGCTGGAACGGCGCCTGATCGACTTGCAGATAGAGCACCTGCGAAAGCAGGCCGAACAAACCCGCACCCACGCCTGGGTTGCCGGAAGGCGCCTGGCCAGGCTCGCGTACCTGGCCCCCGGCCCCGAGATGCTCCAAAGGCTCCTGGACCTGCTGGGGAT
>LUZZ01000078.1 GCA_001603845.1 Syntrophobacterales bacterium Delta_01
GTTCACATCCCCGTTCTCCTTGACCATAAATACTACGGGCAGCTCGGAGACGGAAAGCACATCGATATCCCCGATGCGGACGTCGGGATCATCTCCGGGAGCATCCGCAACGAGGAACACCTGGAAGTGGCCGAGGAGATGCGCAGGAAGTGCAAGCTCATCATTGCGCTGGGCACCTGCGCCACTCACGGCGGCATCCCCGCCCTCGCCAACTCGTATACCAACGAGTCCCTGTTGCAGCGGTATTATTCAACCGAAACCACCGACAAGGACCAACCGCGTCCCTGCGACGGCATCCCGCCGCTGCTGGATTCGGTGTACGCCCTGGACGAAAAGATTAAGGTCGATGTCTACCTGCCGGGGTGCGCGCCGCACCCGGACCAGGTGTTCGCCGCCCTGGCGGGGCTTCTGACGGGAAATCCCGCCGCGCTGCCCGACAAGTCCGTGTGCGATTTCTGCCCGACCAGGCGAGAAGGGAAGGGCAAGGTGAAGAGGCTGCACCGCTTTCTCAAGGCGCCGAAATACGGGTCCCCGGACGAGCCGCTCAGTGAAATGCAATGCCTGCTCGAACAGGGGTTTCTGTGCATGGGGTCGGTCACCAGGGCAGGGTGTGGGGGCGATAAGCTGGTCCCCAGGTGCATTTCCGCAAGGGTCCCCTGCAGGGGATGTTACGGGCCGGTGCGCCAGGACGGCAACCCGCTTCTCCAGATGCTCAACGGCCTGGCGTCCAATGGGATCGAAATCGACTCGTTGCCGGAATTCAAATCGCTTTTGAGGTTTTCGGGAGCGCACGGACTCTTGCGGCCGGTTCGGCAGCCCGTGCAAAAATAACAGGAGGCTGGCTTTATGGCCCGCACGATCACTCTTGCCCCAATAACCCGCATAGAAGGACACGCCTCGATCGAGATCAACCTCGACGATGCGGGCAACGTGGCGGACAGCAAAGTCCACTACATGTCGCTTCGCGGGTTCGAAAAGTTCATCGAAGGCAAGCCCGCCGAGGAGGTCCCGCGCATCGTAAACCGTATCTGCGGCATCTGCCCCTGGCACCACCACATGGCCTCGAACAAGGCGGTGGACCGTTGCTTCGGGGTGACGCCGCCTCCCGCCGGCAACAAGCTCCGGGAGCTGATGCAGACCGTCTCCCACGCCGAGGACAAGCTGCTGCACTTCTATTTCCTGGCGGCGCCGGACTTCGTCATGGGTCCCGATGCCGACTACGGGGTGCGAAACGTCATCGGCGTGGTGAAGGCCGCCCCCGATCTTGCCACCAAGGCGGTGCAGGCGCGGTTCAAGGCCAAGATGATCCTGGAGCGTTTTTCGAGTAAGGCCATCCACCCGCATGCCGGCGTGGTGGGGGGCTTTTGCCGCCCGATGCTCGAATCGGAGAGAACGGAGTTCCTGGAGGAACTCAAGGAGCTGCTCGATTTCTCAGTCTTTACGCTCGAATTTGCCAAAAAAGAAGTCTTCCCCAAATACCTGGATACGGTAAAAGTCCTGGGAGTGTTCAACAGCGGGTTTCTGGGCACCGTGGACCAGCAGGGAAGGCTCAACTTCTTCGACGGCAATTTGAGGATGATGAAGCCCGACGGGACCTTCACCGACTTCGATCCCCAGGACTACGTCGATTATCTGGGGGAGGCCGTGGTGCCGTTTTCCTACGGCAAGATCCCGTACGCCAAGTTCTGGAACGAAGGATTTTCGATGGACATCGAAAATCCCAAGGGCATATACCGGTCGAACTGCCTGGCGCGAATCAACGTCTGCGACGGCATTGCGACCCCGCGCGCCCAGGCCGAACTGGAGGAATTCAGAAAGCTTTTCGGAAGGCCGGCCCAGTTCACGCTGCTCTACCACTGGGCGCGGCTGATCGAGGACGTCTACGCCTACGAGCACGCCATCGAGCTGCTCGAAGACAAGTCGATCACCGACCCTGACGTGCGCACTCCGGCGGAACCGAAGGCCGGAAGGGGGGTGGGCTGCGTGGAAGCGCCCCGCGGCACCCTCATCCACGATTATTCGACCGATGACAACGGCCTGATCACCAGGGGCAACCTCATCGTGGGCACCACCCACAACCTGGGGCCGATCAACATGAGCGTGAATCAGGCGGCCAAGGCCCTGATTCGAAACGGAGAGGTGACGGAGGGCATTCTCAACCGGGTTGAGATGGCCGTACGCGCCTACGACCCTTGAATTTCCTGCGCAACCCATTGCCTGGACGGCAAGAACGTGTTCTCAGTGAAGGTAACCGGGCCCAACGGTGAGATTATCAAAACCTGGCCCGATCCGCGCACCTGAAACCAGTCGAAAAAAATGCGGGGGAGCAACAAGCTCCCCCGCATTCCCGTCTAAAAGTTCGGCATTTCCGTATGAGATAGAGATGATCGCTTAATGCTTATCCCCCCATTGGCGGGGACTGGCAAAAAACTGTTTGGGCGGCCGCTGCCCATCGTGGATCTTTGTGGTCGAAAAAGGATTGAATTCAATCCCGTTGACAGCGGCGTCCGGGTATAAAGACAGAGACGTGAATTCCGGCCATCTTCAGCAGGGTAGTGAGGAAGAACTGTTACTGTAACATTATTGCAGTCGCGAAGGAGCTTGGTAGAAAAGATCAGATGGCCGCATGATTGCCGTTTTAGTTCGCCAGCGCCGCTTCCAGCTTGTCCAGTATTCTTTTCGGCACCGGGTAGGCGTCCTTTACCAGGTAAAGGCCCAGGATCATGGGGTCGAAGGCTATGGCCTCGGCGGCCTTGTCCACGGTTACACCCTTTTCCTCCATCATGGCGATAATTCCAAGCTTCCGTTCTTCCATCTTCCAGACTCCTTTTAGGAAAATTTTTTACGGCAGGGTACTATCGCACAAAAATTCCATCGAAGGCAAGCAACTCAATACCGTCTTACGGAAAGCGCCCGTCAGGGACAACGGTGGATCTCTTCGTGCTGAAACAACAGAAGGCCGTGAGGAATTTCCTCATGGCCTTCTGTTATGTTCAGAGGGACTTCTCAGATACGGTGGAGACAGATTGGAAAAGATTTTCAGCCACTAACGTGAGTTCCACATCAGCATTCGATTCCGCTTGGTCGGTAGAGTAGGAGCATGAGATCGAGCATCGAGTCGAGATCAGCGTGAACATTAGAGCGTGAGCATGAGCCTCAGATTGAGCCAGTCGAGTTTCAGAAACAGAGTTCGTTCGCACCCACCTTTCACAGGGAGTTCAGCTTCAAAGCGAATTTGAGCTACCGTTGGAGGTCCGTGTCTGAGAGTTCCCTTCGTAATGGAAAGGAGGCAGGCACACCTTTGGGTTTCTGCTGCCAGTTACCTGTTTGAATCGGCTTCCCGACCTTTGAACATGCAGAGCACAGCGCGGCTTCAATTTCAACGAGGTCAAACGGCTTCTTCAAGTAGCATCCGATTTTAACCCGGTTCAGTTCATTCGCTATCGCCTGGAAATCGTACTCGGAAATGACTATTGCAACGGTCTTCGGAGCGACGAGCATGAGCTTTTCGATCAGCGAGGCGCCATTGGCATCAGGAAGATGATATTCAACAATCGCAACGTCGTGGCGGAGTTTCTCTGCAAGAACCAGCGCTTCACGGGCAGTAGAACAACTGTCAAAGGCATATCCAGCCTGATTCAAAAATTTTTCCAAAGAGCGTTTCAGCGGAGCATCATCTTCAACTAGTAGAACAAGATTTTCAACGCGCACATTCCGTGCCTCCTCTCTCTGGAAGAAGCAAGGAGCATGCCAGAGAAAAAATTCTGGAAAATCTTTGCGGGGAGCCGAAAAACGGCGAAAGAGGTTTCTATTGAGGACTACCGGTTTTGTACACTATTGACCACCTCCCGATGGGAGACCCGCTCGCCGCGGGGCGGATTTAATGAAAAAGATAAACAACATCAAATAGATATGAGTGCAATGGAGGATATTCTACATGCCTTTTAGAGAAATGGAGAATAATGATCACGTTTCCACCCCGTACTTCTTCAACCGGTAAAGGAAGATATGACGGGGAAGTTTGAGGAAACGGGCCGTTTTGGACTTATTTTTCCCGCACTTTTCGAAGGCGCGAAGGATCACGTTCCGCTCGATTTCTTCCAGGCCGATGCCTTCGTCGGGCAATTCCAGGCCGAATTTTTCGACCGGCGCGGCGGTGCCCCCCTCGGCGGCGGGCTCCAGGAAATGCAGGTGGCGCCCCAGCACCGTTTCTTCGTTTTCCAGCAGGATGACCCGTTCGATGGTGTTGCGCAGTTCGCGCACATTGCCGGGCCAGGAATAGGCCGTCAGGAGCCGTTCGGCTTCCGGGCTGAAGCCCCGAAAGCGCTTGGCATACTTGTCGTTGAATTCCTCCATGAAGGTCATGGCCAGCGCCATGATGTCGTCTTGCCGTTCGCGAAGGGCCGGCAGGTCGATCCGGATGGTTGCCAGCCGGAAGTAGAGATCCTTTCGGAACGAGCCCTGTTCCGCCACCTGCCACAGGTCCTGGTTGCATGCGGAAAGGATGCGGATATCCACCTTGCGCTTGCGGGTGCCTCCGACGGCGAAAAACTCCTTTTCCTCCATCACGCGGAGCAGTTTCGCCTGGATTTCAGGGTTGAGGTCCACGATCTCGTCGAGAAAGAGGGTGCCGCCGTCGGCGACCTGCAGGAGCCCCTCCTTGCCTTCGGTCTTCGCGCCGGTGAATGCCCCCTTTTCGTAGCCGAACAGCTCGCTCTCGATGATTTCCGTGGTGAAGGCCGCGCAGTTGAGCGCCACGAAGGGGTAGGCCGACCGGGGGCTGTTGGTGTGGATGAGCCGCGCGATCAATTCCTTGCCCGCTCCGCTTTCGCCCTGGATCAGCACGCCCGCGTCGCGGCTCTGGGCGCTTTTTACGGCGAGCATCTGCGCTTCCAGGAACCGGGGATTGCTCCCGATGAGGCGGGTCACGCCCTGGAGCCTGTGAAGCTCCTGGCGAAGCCGGCTGACCTCGTTTTTGAGGCCCGCGTGGTCCAGCGCGTTCTGGATGGTGAGTTCGAATTCGTCGATGTCCACCGGCTTGACCAGGTAGTCGAACGCCCCGCGCTTGATGGCCATCACCACGTCCTTGACGCGCTCGTAGGCGGTTATCATGACCACGGTGGGGGAGGGACGCAGTTCCTTGAACCGGGGCAGGAGTTCGAGGCCGCTGCCGTCCGGAAGGCCGATGTCCAGGAGCACCAGGTCCGGTTCGTCTCGTTCCGCCATCTGGAACCCCTCGGCGCCGGTTCCCGCTTCAAGGACGATATGGTTTTTTTCGAGCAGCCGGCGCAGGGCCGACCGGAACGGAGCCTCGTCATCGACGATCAGGATTTTATGTTTTTCGCGCATACCTTCCACCGGAAAGTCAAAGCCGCCATGCGGCATTGAAAGCTTAGTGTTTTCAGGGGGATCCACAACGGGTAGAGCAAAGCCTGAAAAAGACAAATTGTAAAGCAATTTTTGAGCCGCAAAATGTTTTCGCGCCTCATTTCCTACATTTTGCTTGACAGTGCGGTGCCCCCGCTTCTATAAGCGAAAAATCCGAGTAATTCCATCAAGGACTGTTAATGGCTGCTCTGCATTCCGTAGAATGTTATTACCGCTATATCTACTTCGGGCGGTCTGTCCGCGTTCTTCTGTAGCTGTCAGGAGGCCGTGGGCAGATCGCGATCCGACCTGTCCACGGCTTTTTCTTTTCTTGGGGAGAGCCGTGGTTTCGCATAAACCACGGCTCTTCTTTTTTCAGATGACCTTCTACAACTCGGCAAAGGAGCAGAAATGAAATCAGCGAAAGGCCTGGTCGGGCTGGCGTGTCTCGGGGTGATCCTGGCGGCCGCCGTGTACCTGTTTTCACCGGTTGCGGGACACGCGGCCAAGGAACCGTACAAAATCGGAGCGGTGTTTTCGATCACGGGTGTGGGCTCCTTTCTGGGAGAGCCGGAAAAGAGGACCGCAGAGATGATTGCGGAGGATGTGAACAAGCAGGGGGGCATCAACGGGCACCCGCTGGAACTCATCATCCTGGATGACGAAAGCGACGCCACCAAGTGCAATCTGGCGGTGAAGAGGCTGATCAAAAGAGACCGCGTGCCGGTGGTTATCGGCCCGAGCAGGAGCGGCGAGAGCCTGGCGGTGGCGGGAGTCGCCGAAGAGGCCCATGTGCCGCTGATTGCCTGCGCGGCCAGCTACAAGATCGTCACCCCCATCGAAAACCGTAAATGGGTATTCAAGGTGGCCGGTTCCGACTCCCACGTGGTCGGCAAGATGTACGACTATATGAAGGCCCACGGGATAACGAAAATCGGGATCATGACCGATTCGAGCGGATACGGCGCAAGCGGGCGCGAGGAACTGGTAAGGCTCGCTCCCGAGGAAGGGATCACCATTCTTGCCGATGAACGTTTCGGCCCCAAGGACACCGACCTGTCCGCCCAGATGACCAAGATTCGTTCCACCAACCCCCAGGCCGTGGTGAACTGGTCCATCGGCCCGACGCAGGTCCTGGCGGTGAAGACCTGGCGCAACCTGGGGATGGATTCCATTCCGCTTTTCCAGAGCCACGGGTTTGGAAACCTCAAAAACGTCGAACTGGCGGGCAAGGCCGCCGAAGGCGTGCTCCTGCCGCTGGCCCGCGTCAATGTCGGCAGCCTTCTCCCCGACAGCCAGCCCCAGAAGAAAGTGATCATGAAATACACCGAGGAATACGAAGCGCGGTACAAAGAGCCGGTGTCCTCGTTCGGCGGGCACGCGTGGGACTCCATGCACCTCGCCATGGACGCCCTGGCGGCGGTGGGGCCCGATCCGGCCAAGATCCGCGACCACATCGAGAAAACCAAGGGCTTCGTCGGCATGCACGGTATCTTCAACATGTCCCCCAAGGACCACAACGGGCTCAGCAAGGACGACCTGGAGATGGTCGTAGTAAAAGACGGGAAATGGGCACTGGCGAAATAGGACCGGCGATCTTTGCATTTACGGTCCGCACCTCCCACAGGGTCCCCCCTCTTCGTTGCAGGGGGGATTTTATTTGGGAACGTGAATAAGGTATTCCTTTATTCGGCGCTAAATGTTAGACGAATCATACCCGGGGGAGCGGCCGGGGGGGGCGGGCGATCCGGCTTCCGGCCGGAAGCGCGGCTTGAAAACGTGGGGAACAGGTGGGAAGCGATTTTCTCCAATATCTGGTAAGCGGGCTGACCGTGGGCGCCATCTACGCCCTGGCGGCCATCGGCTATAATATCATCTACAGCGTGACCGAAATCATCAACTTCGCCCAGGGCGAATTCCTGATGCTGGGCGGCCTGTTTGCGGTCTTCTTCGCTGGAACGCTGCACCTGCCTCTCTACGTGGCATTCGTGGGTGCGGTGGTGCTCACCGGGTGCGTCGGCCTGGCGATGGACCGGTTTGTCATCGGCCGCGCCAGGGACGCCAGCGTGCTCTCGCTTATCATCATCACCCTTGCCGTTTCCATCATGCTCAAAGGTTCGGCGATGCTGGCGTGGGGCAAGGACAGCTATACGCTTGCCGCATTCACCGCCGGCGGCCCCATCAAAATCGCCGGTGCATCCATCCAGCCCCAAGCCCTGTGGATCGTGGGAATCTGCGCACTGATCGTCGGTGGACTCTCCGTTTTTTTCAAAAAATCGATTTACGGGCAGGCGATGCTGGCCTGTGCCGACAACCCGGACGCGGCGCGGCTGGCCGGGATTCCCGTCCGGTCGATGGTGCTTTTGGCGTTCGTGTTGAGCGCCGCCATAGGCGCGGCAGCCGGTGTGATCATCACGCCCGTTTCCATGATGGAGTATGACAGGGGGGCGCTGCTGGGCCTCAAGGGTTTCGGGGCGGCGGCCCTGGGCGGACTGGGGCAGTTTTTCGGCGCGCTGGCGGCCGGGTTGATCCTGGGGCTCGCGGAGTCTTTTTGCGCCGGGTACCTGTCTTCAGGCTACAAGGACGCGGTGGCCCTCGTTTTGCTCCTGCTGGTGCTGTTTATAAAACCCGAGGGCCTTTTCGGCAGCAGCGAAGCCGCCAGGCTGAAAAAGTTCTAGGAAGATCGCAATGGGTAGAAAAAACCGGCTCATCCTGCTGGTCGCGGTGGTTTTGATTGCCGTGTTCCCCTGGATCGTCAGGCCGTTCCAATCCGTGTCCCACTACGTGGACGTCATGGTCTTTGCGGGGATTTTCGCCCTGGTGTGCGTGGGATTGAGCCTGCTGATGGGATACGCCGGGCAGATCTCACTTGCCCAGGCCGCCTTTTTCGGCATCGGAGCGTACTCTTCGGGCATCCTCACCACCAAGTTCGGCATGAACCCGTGGCTGGCCATGCCGGCGGGAATGGCGGCCTGCGGCGTGGTGGCCTGGCTGGTCGGCGTGCCGGCGCTTCGCCTGAAAGGCCACTACCTCGCCATGGCCACGCTGGGTTTCGGGGTGATCGTCAACATCGTCATGGCCGAGGAAGTGGAGTGGACCGGGGGGCCTTCGGGCATGGCGGACATTCCCGGCCTGAGCATCGCCGGGCACCCCATCGGAAGTGAAACCGAGTGGTACTACCTGGTGTGGGGAATCGTTTTCCTGGCGGTCATTTTCTGTTTTCACATCCTGCATTCCCGAGTGGGAAGGGCGTTGCGGGCCATCCACGAGGAAGAAAAAGCGGCGGAGTCGGTCGGCGTTCCCACCGCCGCCTACAAGGTCAGGGTCTTTGTCCTGGGAGCGGTCCTGGCGGCCCTGGCCGGAAGCCTCTACACGCACTACGTGACCTGCATCAACCCCAGCTCCTTCAATCTCATGTGGTCCATCCGATTCATGCTGATGGTGATGGTGGGCGGCATGCACAGCCTGTGGGGAGCGGTGGTCGGAACGATTCTCATGACCTTCATCGGAAACGAGTGGCTGCAGGTTTTCGCCGACCTGGAAATTTTCGTCCACGGGCTGATTTTACTGCTGGTCGCTTTGTTTTTCCCGGGCGGAATCGTGTCCCTTGCGGGCATGTTCCGGGGGCGGCGCAAAAAATCCGCTTCGGCACTGGAAGGCGCCGGCTCATGAAAAACGGCGGCGGCACGGCAGATTCGCCCGTCCTGGACGTCAGCGGCCTGGAGATGCACTTCGGAGGAGTGGCGGCTCTCCAGGGGGTATGCCACCAGGTGGAGGGCAACATCATCCAGGCGGTGATCGGGCCGAACGGGGCCGGCAAGACCACGCTATTCAACTGCATCAGCGGAACGCTGGTGCCTTCCGCGGGGCGAATAAGCTTTTTCGGCCGAGAAATCGGCGGCCTGGCTCCGCACCGCATCGCCGAAGCGGGCATCGCCAGGACTTTCCAGCACGTGGCGCTTTTCAGGAAAATGAGCGTTCTTGAAAACGTCATGGTGGGGAGGCACCCCAGGACCCGGTTCGGCTTTTTTGCATCGGGGCTGCGCGTGCCCGGCATGCGCTCCGAGGAGAAACGAATCCGGTCCAAAGCTCTCGAATACCTCGACCTGGTGGGGCTTGCCGGCAGCGCGGACCTGGAAGCCGGAACGCTGCCCCTCGGCAAGCAGAAGATTTTGGAAATCGCGCGGGCGCTGGCTACGGAGCCGCGGATGGTGATGCTCGATGAACCCGCCGGCGGCCTCAACATGAAGGAAACCGAGGCGCTGGGAGAGCTGATCGAGAGTATCCGCAGGCTGGGGATTACCGTGATGCTGGTCGAACACGACATGAACCTGATCATGGACATCTCCGACCGCATCCTGGTGTTGAATCACGGCCGGGTGCTCGCTTCCGGAACGCCGGGCGAAATCAAGGAAAACAGCGTGGTGATCGAAGCCTATCTCGGCTGCGAATAACGGGGCCGGGATATTATTTTATTATGATGCGCCGTCACACGGCGAAGGGAAAACACGCGGACGCCTTGAGCGCCGTCCACGCTTACGTTGACTGAAACGATGCTGACTGTAAAGAGCCTGCACACCTACTACGGAAACATTCACGCCCTGAAAGGCATTTCACTCCACGTGCGCCAGGGGGAGATCGTCACCCTGGTGGGTGCGAACGGGGCCGGCAAGAGCACGCTGGTCAACACCATCTGCGGGATGAGAAAGCCGGAACGAGGCAGCGTGGAGTTCATGGGAGAACCCATCCAGGGACTGGCGCCCGAAAAAATCGTCCGCAAGGGGATCGCGCTGGTGCCCGAAGGCAGGCAGATATTCGCGGCCATGACGGTGGAAGCCAACCTTCTCATGGGGGGCTTCATTCACCGGGCAAACCAGGAACAGGTCCGCGAGGACATGGGTCGGCTCTACAAGAGGTTTCCCATCCTGGAAAGCCGCCACGGGCAACTGGCCGGGACGCTTTCCGGGGGTGAGCAGCAGATGCTGGCCATAAGCCGCGCCCTGATGTCCCGCCCGCAGCTCCTGGTGCTGGACGAGCCGTCCGTGGGGCTCGCTCCACTTGTAACCAGGGAAATTTTTGCAATAATAGGCGAACTGAAAAATGAAGGGCGCACCATATTGCTGATCGAGCAGAATGCGCGCGCCGCGTTGAAGATCGCCGACCGGGGCTACGTGCTGGAGACCGGCAAAGTGGTTCTCCAGGGCGACGGCCTGGAGCTTCTCGAACACCGCGAGGTGAAAAGGGCCTATCTGGGCAAGGGGGCGAAACAAATCTGGGAAGCGTGATTCACGCGATGGTTCACCACGGAGGACACAGAGAACACAGAGAGAAGCAGGCAATAAGTTGGTCTGAAACAAGGAAAAACCGGCAACCTCAGCGAAATAGGGGGCGGCCGTGAATAAGTTATTGAATTATTATTATTATATTCTTTTTCTCCGTGTTCTCTGTGCTCTCTGTGGTGAATAAAAAGACGCAAGGACAAGCGATGCCTATCTGGGAACCCGAAAACGAGTGCATGTCCCGGGACCAACTGCGGCAGGTCCAGTTAGAACGGCTCCAGGCGACTCTGAACCGCGTCTACAAGAACGTGTCGTTTTACCGGCGAATGTTCACGGAAATGAATTTCAGGCCGGAGGACGACCTGACCGAAATCGGCGATATCGAGCGGCTGCCTTTCACCACCAGCCAGGACATCAGCGACTCCTATCCTTACGAGATGTTTGCCGTGCCGCTTCGGGAAGTGGTGCGCGTGCATTCGTCTTCGGGCTCCACGGCCAATCCCCGGGTGGTGGGCTACACGCGCCAGGACCTGCGCACGTGGAGCAACCTGGTGGCGCGCGTCCTGAGCGCGGCCGGCGTCGTACAGGACGATGTGATCCAGATAACTTTCGGCTACGGGCTGCTGACGGGCGGGCTGGGCATCCACTACGGGGCGGAGCGGGTCGGGGCCTCGGTGCTGCCCACCTCCATCGGGCGCACCGAGCGCCAGATAAAGATCATGCAGGATTTCCGCACCACCGTGCTGGTCTCCACGCCGTCCTACGCCCTGGTGGTTGCCGACCGCCTGGAGGCGATGGGAATCGACATCAAGAAACTGTCCCTGAAATTCTGCATCTGCGCGGGCGAGCCCTGGACGGATGCGATGCGCGGGGAGATCGAGGCCCGGCTGCTGGTGGACGCCACGGACAACTATGGCATCAGCGAAGTCATCGGCCCCGGAGTTGCGGGCGAGTGCCTGGAGAAGGCCGGAATGCACCTGCAGGAGGACCATTTCTACGCCGAGATCATCGACCCGCAAACGCAGCGGGTGCTGGGGCCGGGCGAGGAAGGCGAGCTGGTGGTCACCACGCTCACCAAGGAGGCTTTCCCGGTGATACGTTATAGAACGGGCGATGTGTGCACCATCATCGACCGGCCGTGTGCGTGCGGAAGGACGATGCGCCGCATCAGCCGCATTATGAGGCGCTCCGACGAGGTGGTGGTCATCAAGGGAATCAACATAATTCCGGAGCGCATCGGAGAGATCCTGGAACAGATAAAGGGAGAGCGGCCGGTGTTCCAGTTGGTCGCCGTTCGCCACGGCCACGAGGACCGGTTGGAAATCCGCGTGGAAGTCACCGAGCAGCTCTTCTCCGACAGGATGCGCGAACAGCGGACGCTTGTCGATAATATGTCCAGAAAAATTGCCAATTTTATCGGCATCAGACCCCAGATCAAGCTGGTCGAAAAAGGTTCGATAGAACGCGAGAACGGGAAAGTAAAGACATTTGTGGACAAGCGCTGATCGGGTGGCGATTGCGGGTCGCCGCGGTCGGCCTTGCCAATGGAGGAAGTGAATGCACGAGTTGTTAGCTGCCGCAACGGATAAGCCGCAGTTCCTGCTGGGCAACGAGGCCATAGTGCGGGGTGCGGTCGAAGCCGGCGTGCGGGTGGTTGCCGCTTATCCCGGAACACCTTCGTCCGAAATCATTGACCGGTTTTTCCAGTTCGGATCGGAAGCGGGTATCTACGTCGAATATTCGACGAACGAAAAAGTATCGATGGAAGTGGCCTGCGCGGCCGCCATTTCAGGCGTGAGGAGCCTGTGCGCGATGAAGCACGTGGGGCTCAACGTGGCCGCGGACGCCTTCATGACCCTTGCCGGCGTGGGAGTGAAGGCGGGCATGGTCATCGTGGTCGCCGACGACCCCTTCCTGCATTCCAGCCAGAACGAACAGGACACCCGGTACTACGCCAAAATGGCGGGAGTGCCCATGCTGGAGCCGGCCACCCCCGAGGAAGCCTACCGGATGAGCATCGAGGCGTTCCAAATCTCGGAGCGGTTCGGGGTCCCCTGCCTGCTGCGCACCAGCACGCGGGTAAACCACTGCCGGGGCCCGGTGCGGGTGGGAACGATCGCCGACACTATGGCGGTGCGCGGGGTTTTCAACAAAGACCCCTTCAACCTGGTGGTCATTCCGGCGGTTGGTCGGAAGCTAAGGTTGGTACAACTGGAAAGAATCGGAAAGATAAAAGAGCACGCCGAGAAAAGCCCGCTGAACTTCACCGTGGGCAACGGCGGCCTGGGGATTATCACCAGCGGGATTTCGTGGCTTCACGTGCAGGACGCGGTGAGGTCGCTGGGGATCGGGGATAAGGTCAAGATTCTCAAGCTCGGCTTTACCAACCCGAGCCCCAAGGCCGTCATCCGCGAGTTCCTGTCGGGCGTGGAAAAGGCGCTGGTGGTCGAAGAGATCGAACCCGTCCTGGAAGAGGCCGTGAGGCTTGTCGCCCAGGAGTCGAAAATTAACATCGAAATCGCCGGCAAGGGGCCGGGCCTGGTCCCGCGGGAGTTCGAGCTGGATGCGGCGAAGGTAAAGCGGGCGATGGCCACGTTTTTTGGGGTTCCTTTCGAGCAGCCGGAAGCATACGCTGCTCCCGGCCTGCCTCAGCGGCCGCCGACCCTGTGTCCGGGGTGCCCGCACCGGGCGACCTACTACTCGGTAAAACAGGTTTTCGGCGAGGAAGCCGTCTATCCCAGCGATATCGGTTGCTACACCCTGGGAGTGCTGCCTCCGCTCAAGATGGCGGATTTCCTGATCTGTATGGGTTCCGGTGTTTCCACGGCCGGCGGGTTCAGCAAAGTGCTGGACCGCCCGGTGGTGGCTTTCATCGGCGACTCGACTTTCTTCCACGCGGGCATTACCGGCCTGGTGAACGCGGTCGCCCACGACCACCGCTTTTTGCTGGTGATCCTGGACAACGGCACCACCGCCATGACCGGCCACCAGCCTCATCCCGGCGTGGAACTGACCCTGGCGGGCAAAGTCGAGCCCAAGGTCAGTATCGAAAAACTGGTGCGGGGATGCGGGGTAAAGAACGTAGCCGTCGTCAATCCGCTCCAGGTCAAAAAGACCCAGGCCGTGCTGCGCGATATCAAGGCCAGGATGAATGAAACCGGCGGCGTGTCGGTGCTCATCGCCAAGAGCCCGTGTCCCCTTTTCGAAATGCGTGCGCTCAAGAAGAAAAAGAAAATCGTGTTCGAGGTTGCCGAGTCCGCGGAATCCGGCGAGTCGTGCAAGAGGTGCGTGGTCGAGTTGGGATGCCCCGCTTTTGCGGTGACCGTCCGCGAAGGAGGCGGTGAGATTGTGGGGATCGACGAGGCGCTTTGCAATGGTTGCAGCGTATGCTCCCAGATATGTGACGGGATCAAGCCGAAACGGGTTTAGCGATAAAGAGAGATGAAACCGATGAGTAAAAATGACTTGGCGGTGCGGATATTTTTCACGGGAGTGGGAGGGCAGGGGACCCTTCTCGCCACGCGTTTCGTGGGAGAGGCGGCCCTGGAAGAAGGCCTGCCCGTGCTGATGAGCGAAATACACGGGATGGCGCAAAGAGGCGGCGTGGTGGAATCCACGGTGGTGGTGGGCGAAGGGATCAGCCCCACCATCGCCGACGGGGAGGCCGATATCGTGGTGGCTTTCGAGCCCCTGGAAGCGGCACGCGCCCTGCCCAAGTGCGGTCCGAAAAGCGTGGTGATCACCGGCACCACGCCTATTTTGCCGTTTACGGTCAGCATAGGGCAGGGTTCCTATCCCGAGCTGAAATCGCTCTACAGGATGATCGAGCCGCGCGTGTCGATGCTGCTCAAAGTGGACGCTGAAAGCCTGGCGAGGGCCGCGGACGCCGCGCGCAGTTCGAACGTGGTGATGATCGGCGTGCTGGCGGGAACCGGGCTGCTGCCGATTTCCAGGGAGAACTGGGAAAAGGCGATGCAAAAGGTTTTGCCCGACAAGCTCATCGAGGCCAACGAGCGTGCGTTCGAGTCGGGCTACCGGGCCGGCCGGCAGGCCGCCTGATCCGGCGGCGTTTCATCTGTATTTTTTGTATGTGCGTATAGCAGAAAGGGGCGGGCAGGGAGCAGCCGCTGCTCCGGGCCGGCTCCTGGTTGGGAGGTCCGATCTATGGCGGAAATAAAGAGCACGTTGGACCTCGTCATGGAAAGGACCCGCGACCTGACCATGACCGAGGATGACAGGCGCAGGCAATCCGAGGCCGAGTTGCGGGACGGTGCGGGCAGGCTGGTCCAGCATTATGTCGAAGGCCTGATCGGCGTGGATAAGTTTATGGAGGAACTGGGCCGGCTCGAAAAGAGCCATGGCCGGGAGGCGGCGAAAGCCGCGATCTGCGAAATCGCCAAAAGGATTGACCCGGACTCGGAGTACGGGCCGTTTGTGGTGCTGCTGCGCGACGGGTTCGGCAAAAATGTTGCCGGAATCGAAACCCTTATCCGGAATTATCGCCTGCAAACCGGGGTGGAGATCGCTAAAACGGCGCAGGAGATGCTGGAGAAGCTTCGCGGTGCGGGTATTTCGGGCAGCGCCGTTGTCCCGAACGCGGCGTGCAACGAGGGCCTTACGGCGAAGCTGGGAGAGCTGCTGGAACGATTCAAGCGGGACCTCCATGCCGCAGTCTCCGGCCTGCAGGGCTGAGATGGTCGCGGGGACCGTGCGTCGGTGCGGACCCGAGATCGGCGGGACAAAATTTAATCTTTACTCGGGACCGGCCGGATAGGAAAATAAGATCGCCCGGAATGCGGGCTTGCCGTTCAATCGCATCCGGGGGTTCAGCCTCCGCCTCCTCCGGGCCGCGCGCGGGTTGGAGGGGCGGGGTGGAAAGTCGGGAGGGCCCGGTCTCCGGTCCCGCGGCCGGAGAGGCCGTGCACCCGTTCGAGGGTAGTTAGTCGAGCCATATGCAGGGGATTCCTTCGAAAAAGACCGTTCTGACGTGCCTGGCCGCGCTTGCCGTGGCCGTGGCGTGCGCAGGTGCGCCGGCGGCCGTGGGCGGGGACGTACCCTGGAAGGAGGCCGACGACGGTCTGCTGGTGGCGGAATTCGAGCAGGGGGGCAAGACGCCGGACGGCCCGCCGGGGACGACCGTCACCGTGGTGAAGATCGACCCCAAGATGTATTCGTTCCGGCTGCTGTGCGCCTCGGAACTGGACAAGGAAAAGCTCACCGCCAAGGAATGGTGCGAAAAGTACCACCTGGCTGCCGCGGTAAACGCCGGGATGTTCCAGGAAGACGGGTTTACCAGCGTGGGATACATGAAGAACTTCGGGTACGTGAACAACCCGAGACTGAGCAAGGCCAACACCATCCTGGCGTTCAATCCCGTGGACGCGGGCGTTCCCGAAGTACAGATCATCGACCGGGAGTGCCAGGATTTTTCCGAGCTGCGGCCGAAATACCGGACCATGGTGCAGAGTATCCGGATGATTTCGTGCAGCGGGCAAAACGTGTGGAGCCCTCAGGACTCGAAATGGAGCACCGCGGCCGTTGCCATGGACAGCGAAGGCAAGATGCTGGTCATTTTCGGGAAGACGCCCGTTCCCGTCCACGAGCTGGTGGAAATTCTCCGGTCGCTGCCTCTTTCGTTAAAAAGCGCCATGTACCTGGAAGGCGGCCCCCAGGCTTCCCTGTATCTCAACACGCCTAAAATGACGGTGGAACGTAACGGGGTCTGGGAAGGGTTCGAGCAAAAGGGGGCGTTCCAGTTCTCGCTGCCGATTCCCAACGTGATAGGAATTACCCGCAAGGCGCGCTCCGGCGGTTGATCCCGCGCCCTGGTGGTGGGGCCGTCCCGGAAAAATCTTGCGGCCGGGCGTTTACCACCGGTGTTGTTTTTTGCGCAGTTGGCTTGCCTCGAAGATGCGCGCGCTGATTTCGTCGAGCATGCGGGAAAGCGAGGCGGTTTCCTTTTCGGTGGGGCCGCCTTCGGCCTTGAGATGTTCGTACTTTTCGCTGATCCGGTCCAGGTCGTCCCGGAGGGGGGCGGCCTCCGTCTTCGTGATTTCCCCGGCGATGAGCGAATATTTGATCCTTTTTTTCTGCATGGCGACTCTGGAGGGAACGTCGAGCCGGGTCTCCTGGAGGATGGGTTTTACCTGGCCGCCGCACCCCGGTAGAAAAAAAGCGGGCAGCAGAGCCAGCAGTATCGAAAGAAGGATTCCACGCACGTTGCGCCTCCGCCATGAACTGAATTTACCGGCGGCGAAAAAAACATTTCGCCCGGAAGATTTACTTCGAAATATCATGACCTATTTTAGGGCGTGGCGCAATCGCGTAGGAAGGATCCGTCGAGCTTTTCCGAAAGCCGGACGGGTCGATTTTTTTTCGGCCCGGTGGAGGCAATCGTGCTTTAAAATCTGCTGGCACAGGAATTGCTTAAGAAATAAGTGCGCGATGCGCATCATGATCAAGCAGGGAATGGGGGACACAATCCATGATGTACCAGTGTATTAAATGTGGCAAGACCTGGGGGGAAGGGCAGCCCGAGTCTGACGGATTTTCGCACGGATTGTGCCTCGTCTGTTTGAAGGATGCATTGACGCCTTTGTACCGCAAGCGGCAGTCCGAGGAAGGCAATTTCGACTGTTTCGGAAAGTCCGACGGTTATTGTGACCAGGCCGCGTGCAAGTACCGCAAGATCTGCATGGGCGCCTAGGTCGAAATTCGGCATCTCCGGTTACAATTTTTGCACACCCGTAAGTCCGCAGGAACGATTTTGTGCGCCACGGGCGATACCCGCGCGAAATTTCCCCTTCAAAAATACTTTTTCCCGTCTTAAGTTAATTGGCAAGTGGAATCGATTATCCTCTTTCAGGAGGGCTGTCATGGTAAACGAAGCCTCGATAGAATCGGAATGCTGCGCATGCACGGAAGGAACCATAGAATCCTACGCCACGTGCGCGGACAAAAAATATGTTTTCACCAGAAGGGAACAGGACATCCTGGGACGGATCCGGGAGAACTCGCTCCAGGCGCGTGACGTGAAGGAAAAAATTCGCCGGTTTTCAGCCGGGGACGAAGAAGAGACCGTCAGGGAAGCCGAACTGGAGCTGGAGCGCCTCAGGAGCATCCGGCAGGAACTGGAAGTGGAGCGCCTTGCGGCCGCCGAAGAGCGTATGCGGCTCCTCGGACATCTGTAGTACAAAACCAGCGCCTTCGCCGGTTTCAGGACACGGTTGAAAGCGGCGAAGGCGTGGACCGCAGCGGCTTTCGCCTCCCGAATTGCCGGAAACGGAAGGGGGCGGAGTTGCCGTTTGGTTCCGTTGGATGAAAGCATGACGAGCGTTGGCATCCGGGGGACGGTGGAAGGCAATCCCATTCTCATCTACCGCAAAATTTTCAACGACGACAGACCGGAGTGGAAAACCTAGAACGCGGTACCGGGCCGGAAAGGTCGGCGACCGCGAGGAGGGAGGGAAAGACTGCCCCCCCTTAACCCCTTCGGCACATCTCTCACAGGATGGAGCCCTGCCTTTCCAAACCGGAAATCGTGTGGAACGGCACAAAAAATAAGCGAAACATCGTCGCCGAAACGGTAGATGAGGTGCACGCGAAAATGAGAATCGACCGCATGAAAGCGTTCCACAAATCAAACTGATCCAAACCGGAGGGACTTCGAGAAATGAGCATCATAAGATAGCTTTTGGTGATGTACCAGTGGGAAGAACCGGACACAATAACGACTGCTGGCCGACAACCCCGTGTTGATCAGATAGGCTCGGTGTGTTTAGTAGGTGGAGTTCTGCGCAATTTTGTCCGTTTTCTCATAAAATGTTCTATAATGGCATTCGAACTTTGAGGTGTCGGAAAGGGCTTGCCAAATGAGTTTTCGCATTGGAGCACTTTGAGACTCTAGCCGCTTTTCCAAATTCAAAATATCGCTTATGAGGAGAGCTGAGCCGATGCTCAAGCGAATTTACATCGATAACTTTCGTTGCTTGGTCAATTTTGAGCTCACATTCGATGCTCTTCACCTCTTTCTCGGGCCAAACGGTGCAGGAAAATCATCTGTTTTCGATGTGCTGTGGAGGATTCAATCCTTTGCGAGCGGTGATGGTAGGGTGGATCAACTGTTCCCCGCAACGGAGCGGACCCGCTGGCAGCTATTAACGCTCCAGCGTTTTGAACTAGAATTGGAAGGAAACGATGGAACCTTCAAATATGAGCTGGCAATCGATCATGACCCAGGGCGCTTGAGAAATAGGGTTAAACACGAGCGTCTCTGGTTTAATGACCAGCCGCTTCTCAAGGTCGAGTTAGGAGAAGTGCAACTCTTTCGTGACAATCACTCTCAAGGACCAACATACACTTTTGACTGGACTCAGTCAGTATTGCCGACGATCCTATCTCGACCAGATAATACACGTTTGACTTGGTTTAAAGATCGTTTGCAACGTATTATAATTGTGCAGGTTAGTCCTACCCAGATGGGTGACGAGAGCTCCGAAGGAGGTGCACAGCTCTTCCGTCGAATGGAGAACTTTGCATCTTGGTATCGGTATCTTTCAGCTGATCAAGGAAGAATCTTTGAACTTACCCAGTTATTGAAAGAAATCCTTGATGGATTTGAAAATTTCCGCTTTGACACGGTGGGTGAGCAAACTCAAATATTGAAACTTATCTTCACTGGACAATCCAGTGGGGCTAGTCGAATTGAATACCGTCTGAGTGAACTCTCCGATGGGCAACGTATGCTTATTGCTCTCTACGCGCTCATTATTTATACCCAATCTGGAGATTACACCGTGTGCATTGATGAACCAGAGAATTATTTAGCCTTGCCGGAAATTCAGCCTTGGTTGACGCAACTCTATGATCTGTGTTGTGAAGGGAAACTCCAGGCATTGCTCATTTCGCACCACCCCGAACTGATCAACTATCTATTGGTCTCGCCTGTTGGATATTGGTTTGCCCATGAGGCGAACGCTCCTGTGCGACCGAAGCCTATTTCAGACAAAGAGAGTGGCGGACTTGCGATTTCAGAACTCATTGCGCGAGGGTGGCTGCATGAGCAGACGTAGCGTATCTATGGTGATTCTGTGTGAAGATCGGCAGCAAGAAGTATTCGCAAGGCATTACTTGGTCAGATGCGGTGTGCGCCGTGATAGAATCAGAATTAATATTTGTCCAAAAGGGAAGCAAGCCGGTGAACAATATGTTCGAAATCATTACCCCGCCGAAGTGAAAACTCACCGGAGCAAGAATTCGTTCCTTTCGTTAGGGCTTACAGTTGTAATCGATGCTGACGTGCTTACCGTGCAAGATCGTCTGAGGCAATTGGACGAGGCGCTCCAGAAGAGTTCACAGTCCAAGCGTCAAGTGGGTGAGCGCATTGGCATATTTGCACCGAAGCGAAATATTGAGACATGGATTCATTACCTCAGTGGAGTAAGCGTTAACGAAGAAACACAATATGCTAAGTTGCAATGTGAGAGCGACTGCAAGCCTTTCGTGGATAGTCTTCTCCAGCGGTGCGTAAAGGGGTTGGAAAATGGTGCTCCAGATTCACTCCAGCAAGCTTGCCTCGAGCTCAAACGGATCTTGCCTTGACAACCAATTCAAACGCTCTGCGATCCAGGGAGCATTCCATTCATTGTCCGACAGCTAATGATCGCTTCTCCGTCACTTCATGAGCAATTGGGTTACGGTTTAAGCCACGAGATCGGCACAATGGCACGATTGCCAGGTCTTGTAATATCGTGTTTACTTTGTTCGGTTCGGACATAACAAGGCATTGTGGAGAGACTCTCGCGAAGACATATTAGAAAAACCTACCGCCCGTATGCTCGCCGCCTTGCGACATCGAATCGCATTGCGGAGGCAGAAATGAAGACGGTCCGCCACAGATTATCGAGTTTCTCTCATCGGAGCGGCAAGGCGTAAAGGCAATTTCCAAGGCCTTGCGGATCAGCGAAAAAGAAGTCTACCAGCACCTTTTGCATATCAGCCGTTCGTTGAAATCGCAAAACCGGAAGCTGGCAATCATTCCCGCTCGTTGCCTGGAGTGCGGGTACGCCTTCGAGAGTCGGAACCGTTTCACTTCCCCCGGCCGGTGCCCCCGCTGCCGCGGGGAACACATCAGCGAGCCGGAGTACGGCATCGTTTGATTTCCGCCGTTTAAGGCCGTCGTGAGGGGGGGCACAATGTTGTTGACTTTAGGGGCGACGCTCCATGAACTCCCCTCCCCTGGCGGGAGGGGCCGGGGGAGGGGTTGATATCGCACGGTTTTTCACCCCCACCCTGCCTCCCCCATCTAAGGGGGAGGAGCTTAAAGTCAACAGCATTGATGGGTGCGGCAGGGGGAAATCAAAAAAATATGCTGACGGGTTTCTTTATTTAAGGTAGTTGTCCGATTATATTCTCAGGATTGTACTATCTTCTCTTTGCAGATTGGAGGGAATGCAGATGAGCGATAAGACTGAAAGAATCGTAAAAGCCAACCAGATTTTTTCCGAAGCGTGCGAGAAGCTGGACGTGAAGGTCTGCTCCTTTAAGGAGATGCCCGGCTTCATGGACTTCGTCGATGGTAATATTTCCGAACACCAGCTTTCCGAGCAGGCAAGGCAGGAGATGTCGCAGTTTGCGAGCACTTTCTCGAAATATGCAGTTGTCAGCCACGATGAATCGGAAGTCGATGAAGAACTGGAAACAAGGCAGCGCGCCAAGCTTGCGAACAAAATATACAGGAAGGCCTGCGAGGACAGCGGAAAGAGCTTTTGCTTTTTCATGAATTTTTCTGCCTGGCAGGACTTCGTGGAAGGCAGGATCGACGAAGAGGAACTCTATCAACGTGCCATGGAAGAGGTGCGAAAAACGGCCGAACAGGGGCCTCAGGGCTGAAATCCAATCGCCTTCTACCTCCCGGACCGGATGCGGGGTGCAACGTGCGCCGCATCCAGTCCGGTTGAATCTGTACCGCGTTCGCCAGATCCCCGGTGTGAATTTCCTTTCTTATCTGCCGTTTTGCAGCCGTGTGCCGCAGGCGCATCGCCGCGTCTCGCGGGGGGCAATGCTGTTGACTTTAGGGGCGACGCTCCACGGACTCCCCTCCCTTGGCGGGATTGGGCCGTAAGTGCCCGAAAATACGACATCCTCCCCGTCCCCTTCCCATCGCAGGGAGGGGGACTCTCGTTCGTTCCACGATTGATGGACCTTAATGTACCTTTGGCCAACAGGCCTGTAAGGCTTGCCCCGCCCATTGAACAAGAACATTTTGAGCGCAAATCGGCATTCCGTGGTTTACCCTCTTTATTTGGAGCGGGCTGAGGTATAGTTTCTCTGGTAGCGGACGAAGTAGTTCGGGATGCAGGGGTTTCTCGTCAGAATTGGATGCCGGGAGGAGCAATGAAGGTGTGGCCTGGAAAACCGTACCCGCTGGGGGCTACCTGGGACGGGTCCGGAGTCAATTTTGCGCTCTTTTCGGAAAATGCAACCGGAGTAGAGCTTTGCTTCTTCGATGATGAGGGCAATGAAACGCGAATTCCGGTAACGCAGCAAACCGACCAGGTGTGGCACATCTATATGCCGGAGGCCCGCCCCGGACAGCTTTACGGATACCGGGTGCACGGGCCTTACCTGCCCGAGGAAGGCCACAGGTTCAACCCCTTCAAGCTGCTTCGAGACCCTTACGCCAAAGCCATCGGCGGCGCCCTGAAATGGGACGATTCGTTTTTCAGCTACACGATCGGCCATCCGGATGCCGACCTTTCGATGGACGAACGGGATTCGGCCCCTTTTTCCGCGAAATGCATCGTGATCGACTCCGCCTTTTCCTGGGGCGACGATCCGCGGCCCAACATTCCCTGGGACAAGACCATCATCTACGAAGCGCACGTGAAGGGCCTGACGAAGCTGTTTCCGCTGCTGCCGGAAAAGCTTCGCGGCACTTACGCGGGGTTGGCCAGCCCGGCCGTCATCAAGTACCTGGGTTCCCTGGGGGTCACGGCCATCGAACTGATGCCGGTGCATGAGTTCGTGCACGACCGGCACCTGGTGGAAGGGGGACTGTCCAATTACTGGGGGTACAATTCCATAAATTTCTTTGCACCGCATTCCGGCTACGGAAGTTACCGCGACGTCGTGGCCGAATTCAAAACGATGGTCAAAACGCTTCACCGGGAGGGCATGGAGGTCATCCTGGACGTAGTGTACAACCACACCGCGGAAGGCAATCACCTGGGGCCCACCATTTCCTTCCGGGGTATCGACAACGCCGTCTATTACCGTTTGGTCCCGGATGACCGGCGCTACTATTTCGACTATACCGGCACCGGCAACACGCTCAACATGACGCACCCGCGCACCCTCCAGCTCATCATGGACAGCCTGCGCTACTGGGTAAACGAAGTGCACGTGGACGGGTTCCGGTTCGACCTGGCGGCGACCCTCGCCCGTGAACTGCACGAAGTGGACAAGCTGGGAGCGTTTTTCGACATCATCCACCAGGACCCGGTGCTTTCCCAGGTCAAGCTGATCGCCGAACCGTGGGACCTCGGGGAAGGCGGCTACCAGGTGGGAAATTTCCCCGTGCTGTGGACGGAATGGAACGGGGAATACCGGGACAGCATCCGGCGTTTCTGGCGGGGGGACGAAGGGCAGATCGGAAGCCTCGCCTATCGCATTACCGGCAGCAGCGACCTGTACGAATCGACCGGGAGACGCCCGTACGCCAGCATTAATTTCGTGACGGCGCACGACGGGTTTCGGCTGCGGGACCTGGTCAGCTACAACGAAAAGCACAATAAGGCAAACGGCGAGGAAAACGCCGACGGAAGCGACAACAACATAAGCTGGAACTGCGGCGTGGAGGGACCGACCGACGACCGCGCGGTGCTCGCGCTGCGCGCCCGGCAGCAGAGGAATTTTCTGGCCACCCTGCTGCTCTCCCAGGGCGTGCCCATGATCTTTCACGGCGACGAAACTTCGCAGACCCGGTACGGCAACAACAATTCGTACTGCCAGGACAACGAAATCTCCTGGGTGGACTGGGACCTGGACCACAGCCAGGAAAACCTCCTCGAGTTCACCCGGTTCGTGATCCGCATGCGAAAGGAGCACCCCGTGTTCCGGCGGCAGAGCTTTTTCCGGGGCCGGGCGATGCGGCACAGCAATCTTCAGGACGTCACCTGGTTCCGGCCGGACGGTGAGCACATGGCCGAAGAGGACTGGAACAATCCTTTTTCTCGAAGCCTGGGAATGCTGATGGCCGGCGACGCCATCGGGGAAGTGGACGAGCGCGGCAACCCCATCGTGGACGACACCTTCCTGGTGCTCATCAATGCCCACTGGGAGCCGGTCCGGTTTGTCATGCCGCCGTTCCGGTTCCTAAGAGAAGGGGAGCTTTTCGAGGGAGACTGGGAATTGGTCCTGGACACGCGGGCCGATACGGGCAGGCGGCCGATGAGGTCCCTGCATCCCGGTAAAGCGTACAGGCTGGAATCGCGCTCCCTGTCGGTCTTTCGGTTCCGCGGCGGGGAAGCCCCCGCATCGGGTCCGACTGGAGATGGGAGGCGGGATCGCCCGGTTGGCGAGCAAAAGGCTGCTCCTGGTGGAAAACCACGGGAAAAGACGAGATGAACTTTGTGCCGAATATAGGGGCGGTCGATTTGGGCAACGGCCGGCGGCGGTTCCGGGTGTGGGCGCCGTTTAGAAAGCGGGTGCAGTTGCACGTGCTTTCTCCCCGCGATGCCCTGGTCGATATGCATAGGGAAGCGCGGGGCTACTGGACGGTCGAACCGGAGGGGGTGGACGCCGGGGCTTTGTACCTGTTTCGGCTGGATGAAAGCGTGGAGAGGCCCGATCCCGCTTCTTTCGACCAGCCCGAAGGCGTGCACGGTCCGTCGCGCGTGATCGACCCGGCCTTCGACCGGCAGGACGAAAACTGGTCCGGTCCCTCGCTGGAAGACTACATCTTCTACGAAATTCACGTGGGCGCCTTCACTCCGGAAGGCACCTTCGACGCCGTCATCCCCAGGCTGGACAGCCTGGCCGAGCTGGGAGTCACCAGCCTGGAGCTGATGCCCGTGGCGCAGTTTTCGGGGCGGCGCAACTGGGGCTACGACGGAGTCTACCCGTTTGCGGTGCAAAATTCCTACGGGGGGCCCGGCGGCCTGAGAAGGCTGGTGGATGCCTGCCATGCCCGTGGGCTTTCGGTGACCCTGGACGTGGTTTACAACCATCTCGGCCCGGAGGGCAACTACCTGCGGGATTTCGGCCCCTATTTCACGGACACCTACAAAACGCCGTGGGGGGAGGCCGTCAACTTCGACGGCGCCTACAGCGACGAGGTGCGAAACTTTTTCATCCAGAACGCCCTGTTCTGGTTCACAGCCTATCATATCGACGCCTTGAGGCTGGACGCGGTGCACACCATCTTCGACCGGAGCGCCTATCCCTTCCTGGCGCAACTGGCGGACCGGGTGGGGGCCTACCGGCTCACCAGCGGCCGGCGCGCGCTGCTGATCGCCGAAAGCGACCTCAACGACAGCCGCCTGGTGCGGGCGCGGCATGCCTGGGGAAGCGGCATGGACGCGCAGTGGTCGGATGATTTCCACCACGCGCTCCACGCGCTCCTGACGGGGGAGCGCGGCGGCTATTACGCCGATTTCGGCGCGACCGCCGACCTGGTAAAAGCGCTGGAAGAAGGCTACGTCTATTCGGGCGGGTATTCCGAATTCAGGAAGCGAAGCCACGGGAACTACTCGGCGGGCCTGCCTTCCGAAAGATTTGTCGTCGCGTCCCAGAACCACGACCAGGTCGGAAACCGGATGCTGGGCGAAAGGCTTTCCACGCTTGTCTCGTTCGAGGCCCAGAAGGCGGCCGCCGCCATGGTGCTGTTCTCGCCCTTCGTGCCGCTTCTTTTTATGGGCCAGGAATATGGCGAGGAGGCCCCGTTTCTCTACTTCGTGGAGCATTCCGACCGGGAGCTGGCGGAGGCCGTGCGGAAAGGGCGCCGGGACGAATTCAAGGAGTTTACCTGGACGCAGGAGCCCCCGGACCCCAACCTGGAAGAGACTTTCCTGCGCTCCCGGATCGACTGGGAAAGCAGGACCGGGGGGCGCCACGCGCTGCTGCTGGCCTTTTACCGCGAATTGATCCGCATGCGCCGCGAACTCCCGGCCCTTGCCGAAAGGGACCGGAAACAGATGGAAGTCGCCGGGTTCGAAGACCGGAACGTGATCGTGATGAAGCGAAAATCCGAGGCGCAGTCGCTGGTCGCCCTGTTTAACCTGGGACCCGGCGATCAGCGGCTCGATGTGCGCGAATCCGGGCTGGAGAAGGGCCATCGTAAAATCATCGATTCATCGGATGCGGCCTGGGGCGGCCCTGGGTCAAGCTTGCCCGACGGCGTCGGAGAGTTCGAGCACCTGGTGCTCGAGGGCGGCAGCGTTGCCGTATATCTGAAAAATTGAGGCCCCCAATGAGAATCCCCTGTTCCACCTACCGGCTTCAGTTCAATTCCGGGTTCACGTTCGACGACGCGCCGGCCGTCGTGGAGTACCTGCGCGACCTGGGCGTCACGGACATTTACGCGTCCCCCATATTTTGCGCCCGCCGGGGGAGCCTGCACGGCTACGACATCGTGGACCCCAACCGCATCAATCCCGAAATCGGTTCCGAACAGGATTTCGACCGGCTCATAGACGCCGTTAAGCGCGAGGGGATGGGCTGGCTCCAGGACATCGTGCCCAACCACATGGCCTACGACGGTCAGAACGCGATGTTGATGGACGTTTTCGAAAACGGGGCTTTCTCCGATTATTACGAATTTTTCGACATAGACTGGGACCATGCATACGAAAGCATGAAGGGCCGCCTGCTTGCCCCGTTTCTCGGAAAGCCCTACGGTCAGAGCCTGGAATCGGGCGAGATTCGCATCGAATACGAGGAACCCGGATTTTCGGCCGTTTATTACACCATTCGCTACCCTCTCCGCATCGAATCGTATGTCGATATTCTTTCCCCGAACCTCCCCGTGCTCCGGGAGCAGTTGGGGCCCGACGACCCCGATTACATCAAATTCGTGGGAATCATCTTCACGCTGAAAGGATTTCCCTGCCAGGAACTGAGCGAGGAACGCTCCGACCAGGTGCGGTTCATCAAGGGGGTGCTCTGGGAGATATACAACACCAGCCAGCCGGTAAGGGAATTCATCGACCGAAATCTGAGAATGGTGAACGGGGAAGGCAGGGCGAGGGATTTGAGCTTCGCCGACCAGGTGCTCTACAACCAGTTTTTCAGGCTGTCCTACTGGAAGGTGGCAAGCGAGGAGATCAACTACCGGAGGTTTTTCAGCATCAATGACCTCATTTCGCTCAAAATGGAAGATCCGGAAGTATTCGAGCGTTGCCATCGGCTGATTTTTTCCAGGGTGCTGCGGGGAGATTTCACCGGGCTCCGGGTGGACCACATCGACGGCCTCGTGGATCCGCTGCGGTATTTGAATCACCTGAGGGATGTAACGGGCGGGATTTACACGGTCGTGGAAAAGATCCTGGCCTTCGACGAAGACCTTCCGTCCAACCTGCCCGTCCAGGGCACCACCGGCTACGACTATCTCAACGTCCTGAACGGCATCTTTTGCCGCAGGGAAAACGAGGCGGAATTCGACCGGATATATTCCCGGGTGACGGGCGGGCAATTCGACCGCGAAGAACTGCTGTACAACAAGAAAGCCCTGATCGTCGAACATTTCATGACCGGCGACGTGGATAACCTCGCTCACCTGATGAAGCGCATTTCGAGCAAGGACCGCGGGGGTGGAGACATCACCCTGCACGGCCTCCGGCGCGCCATCTTCGAAGTCCTGGCGCTGTTTCCCGTTTACCGCACCTATGCGAGCGCGGAATCGTTTACCGGGACGGACCGCCGCTACATTTCCGAGGCCGTGGAAAAGGCGTGCGGAAGGGAGCCGGAACTGGAAAACGAAATCAACTACCTGGCCAAGTTTCTGCTTCTGAAATACGAGGACTACCTGAACGAAGAGGAAAAAAACGCCTGGCTGGGCTTTGCGATGCGGTTCCAGCAGTTTACCGGCCCCCTGATGGCCAAGGGGTTCGAGGACACGCTGCTCTACGTCTACAACCGGCTGGTGTCGCTCAACGAGGTGGGCGGCGACCCGTTCCGGTTCGGAACGACGCTCGACGAATTCCACAACTTCAACCGGACCCGTTCGGAAAACTGGCCCCACGCGATGAACGCCACCTCCACCCACGACACCAAGAGAGGCGAGGACGTGCGGGCCAGGATCAACGTGCTGACCGAGCTGCCCGGCGAGTGGGAAGAGCGCGTAAAGACCTGGAGAACGCTCAACGCCGCACACAAGAGCCAGGTGAACTCCATCGGCGTGCCGTCCCCCAACGACGAGTACCTCCTGTACCAAACCCTGGTGGGCGCTTACCCCCTGGATGAGAGCGAATACGACGATTTCGCGGAAAGAACCAGGAGCTACGTCATCAAGGCCACGCGCGAAGCCAAGATATACACCGGCTGGATCAAGCCGGATACGGAATACGAAAGCGCCTTCGAAACGTTTGTGGACAAGATCCTGGACAGGTCCGGAAAGAACGAATTCCTGGAAGACTTCGTGCCGTTTCAGGCCAAAGTGGCCCATTACGGCATGCTGAACTCCCTTTCGCAGGTCCTGCTCAAGTGTTGCAGCCCGGGGGTCCCGGACTTCTACCAGGGGAGCGAGTTATGGGACCTGTCCCTGGTCGATCCGGACAACCGCCGGCGGGTGGATTTCGGCAGGCGCATTTCCATGTTGGAATCCATTCGGCGGGAGCGCGGAGAGCCGGACTTTTTCAACCGGCTGATGAAGTCGGCCCCGGACGGCAGGATGAAACTCCTGCTGGTTCATGCCTGCCTCGGTGCTCGCAGGCAGCACAAAAATCTCTTTAAAAACGGCGGCTACATCCCCCTGGCCGTCAAGGGAGAGTTTCGCGAGCATATCGCGGCTTTTGCACGCAAGGAGGGTACGGAATGGGCGATTGCCGCCGCTCCCAGGTTTTCCACCGGCATTGTCGGCCCGGAAGAATTTCCTTTGGGCAGGGAGGTGTGGAAGGCCACGTGGATTGAGCTTCCCAGGGGGGCTCCGTCCGGCTGGGTGGATGCCGTCACCCGCCAGAAGCTTTCGGGAAAAGGGCGCCTCGACGCGGGCGCCGTATTCGGCAAGTTCCCGGCGGCGCTGCTTTTGGCGGGCTGATCGACTAATATGGCGAACGATGGAAACGATCTTGAAAAATCAGGTGCCAAAAGGTATTCATAGGCTTCTTCGACCGTGTCATGGAAATCGCGCCGAAATCTCCCGTTGTTTCCCGATCCGCTTTGTTTTTACCGGTTGAAGCCGTTCGGAAGGTAAACCTTTTTTCGAGGTCGGCTGGTGATGAAGACCACGCTGAAAAACGTCACGGTCCTGATGGCCGATGACGATCAGGATGATCGCCTTCTTGTCAAGGAGGCCTTCGAGGAAAACGAGTTCGAGAACGATCTCCGTTTCGTGGAAGACGGCGAGGCGTTGATGGAATATCTGCGCCGGGACGGCAAGTTTTCCGACCCGGCAACGGCTCCGCGACCCGGGTTGATCCTGCTGGATTTGAATATGCCCAAAAAAGACGGGCGCGAAGTCTTGAGGGAAATTAAGTCTGATGATGCGCTGAGGCATATTCCGATAATAATATTGACTACCTCGCACGAACGCGAGGATATTCTCAGAAGCTACAGTGTAGGCGCAAACTCGTTCATTACGAAGCCCGTCACTTTCGACGGGTTGCGTGATCTCATAGGGCTCATCGGCAAATACTGGCTTCAGGTTGTCGAACTGCCCGTGGAGGGAGTCGATGTCCCCTCTGCCCGTTGAAAATGCGATAAAAGTGCTGCTGATCGAAGACGATGAAGAAGATTTTATCCTGATTCATCATCTTCTCACGGGAATAAAATCCTCACGATACGAAACGACCTGGGCGCAGGAATACGAAGAAGCCCTCGACGAGCTGATGCACGGCTGCTACGACGTCTGCCTGCTGGATTACCGGCTGGGACCCAGGAACGGACTGGATGTGCTCCACCGGGTGCAGGACTGCTATTATGAAAGGCCGCCCATTATCGTCCTTACCGGCCAGGGGGATTACGAAGTGGACCTGGAGGCCATGAAATCGGGGGCGGCGGATTTCCTGGTGAAGGACCGCATCACCGATACCATGCTGGAGCGTTCGATCCGCTACGCCATAGATAGGAAAAAATCCGAAGACGCGCTGCGCGAATCCGAAAAACAGCTCGACTACCTTTCGGCGCAGCTCCTGGTGGTGCAGGAAAACGAACGGCGCAAGGTGGCGGCCGAATTGCACGATAACCTGGGGCAGGTCCTCACCGCCATCAAGTACAATATCGAAGGGGTGATGAACCGGGTCCCGCCCGGCGCATCGTTTGCCGGAGACCTGGAGGCGGTCATTCCGCTCATGCAGGGGGCGGTGGACAGCGTGCGCCGGATTTACACCCAGTTGAGGCCGTCGGTTCTGGACGATCTGGGCATCAAGGCCGCCATCAGTTGGTACAGCCGGGAATTCGAAAGCGCCAACGAGCAGATAGTGGTCGCAAAAGAGCTGGATTTAAACGAGGAACAGGTTCCGGACTCGCTCAAGCTGGTGATCTTTCGGATTGTCCAGGAGGCCATGGACAACATCTCGGCCCACAGTTGCGCGAGCCGCGCGGATGTGTCCCTTTCCGTCGACGACGGAGGCCTTCGGTTGCGGATTGCGGACGACGGAACGGGTTTCGACGTGACCGCCAAGATGTCTCAGACCAGTTCTTCGAGCGGATTGGGCCTTCGGAGCATAAAAAGGCGGGCCGAACTGTCCGGGGGGGCCATCCGGATAGTGTCCAAACCGGGTTCCGGGACCGACATCATCGTGAACTGGCCGTTGGGGTTGGGAAACGCCACGGCGCCGAAAAACCAGGGCGGCACGCCGTAGCGACGAGCCGCCGGAAAGGGGAGAAGGCCGAACGTGCAGGATTGCGGCCCTCTCCGTCGCTGTATATTCTGTGCCGGCGGATAAAGTCGCGGCGCAGCATTGGTTTTATAGCCCACGTCCCGGTCGAGATGCCGGCCGGAGAAACCTACAGGCTGTATCCCACCTCGCCGTGCAGTTCCTTGTCGAGCCCCATGTGCTCCTCGTCTTCGCTTACCCTGAGGCCCATCGTTTTATCCAGCACAACGCCGATAATATAGGTGACGACGTAGCAGTAAAGGCCCACCACCGCCACGCCGATGACCTGGCTCCCGAACTGGGGGGCGTTTCCGTAGACCAGGCCCGTGGCTCCCACCGTGGCAAAAAGCCCCGCCGCCAGGGTCCCCAGGGCGCCCCCCACGCCGTGCACGCCCACCACGTCCAGGGAGTCGTCGTAGTCGAACTTGAATTTCATCCTAACGCCATAGAAACACACGGCGCCCGCCACCAGCCCGATCACCACCGCCCAGCCGGGAGTCACGAACCCGGAAGCCGGCGTGATGGTGCCCAGCCCGGCAACGATGCCGGAGGCAAACCCCAGGGAAGTCGGTT
>LUZZ01000079.1 GCA_001603845.1 Syntrophobacterales bacterium Delta_01
CCCTCCCCTAACCCCTCCCGTCGCAGGGAGGGGGATTTTCGTTCGTTCCACTATTTCTGTTCGTTCCATTATTTTCGTTCGTTCCACTATTGCTGAACCTTAATATCCTCTTGGGCAACAGATCCTTCCCCTTCCCCTTCCCCGAGATTCGGCCGCACGTGCCAGCGCCGAATTGGGACGCATCCCGGACTCCGGCCACACCCGCTACGGCCCGGGGTCGAACGTGCGCCCCCGCTTAATGGCGTCCGCCCCGAAACGTTCGTGGATGCGGTCCAGCGCGCGGTCCACGCTCTCGTGTCTGCGCCGGTCGCGTTCCGGAATAATTTTCAACTGCCGGAAACCGGAATAAAAATTGGAAACCCCGGCCCCGATCAGCCGGACTTTGCCGGCGAGCCTCAGTTCGCGCAGCAGGCGGGAGGCGGTGTCAAACAGCACGTGCGTGGAGTCGAAGGGCTCGGAGAGAGTGCGGCTCCGGGTGATCGTCCTGAAATCGGAGTACTTCAACTTCAGGGTGACCGTCCTGCCCTGCAGGCCCGAATCGCGCAGTTCGCGCCCCACCTCTTCGCATTGGATCATGAGCATTTTTTCCAGTTCCGCCAGGCTATCGATATCGGCCGGGAAAGTCTCCTCGGCGCTGATGGACTTCGGGTCGGAATACGGTTCGACAGGGGAATTGTCGATCCCCTGCGCTTTTTCAAAAAGGCGCTTCCCCCATTTGCCGAATTTTTTGATCCAAAAGTGCGCGGGCAGTTTGAGGATATCCCCCGCGAAAACGATCCCCAGGTTTTTCAGTTCCTCGGCCGTCCGCCTCCCCACTCCGGGCATCTTTTTGACGGGAAGCTTTTCGAGAAACAGGGACACCCCTTCTTCTTCGATAATGGTAAGCCCGTCGGGCTTGTTGAAATCCGAGGCTATCTTGGCGAGAAACCTGTTGGGAGCGACCCCCACCGAGCAGGTAACGGAGGTGGTCGAAAAAACGCGCGCTTTGACCTCTTCGGCCAACTGCCGCGCGGGGCCGCGCAGTTCTTCCGTGCCGGTGATGTCCACAAAGGCCTCGTCAATCGAAACGCGTTCCACCAGCGGCGAGATTTCGGACAGGATGGTCATCACCGACCGCGAGACTTCTTTGTACCGGCTCATGCGAACGGGAAGATAGATCCCGTCCGGGCAAAGCTTTTTCGCCTGGAAAGCGGGCATGGCCGAGTGGATTCCGTAGCGCCTGGCCTCGTAGGATGCGGCGCACACCACCCCCCGCTCCGCTCCACCGACAATCACGGGCTTCCCCCTGTATTCCGGATGGTCGGCCTGTTCGACGGATGCGAAAAAGGCATCCATATCCAGGTGCATGATCCTTCTGGTCACTGGCTCCATCCCCTTGACCGGGCTCGCCGCGAAAGTGCAAAGAGTGTAAAGAAAATCCGGAAAACCAGTGATCATTATAATCAAATTCGGGCCGCTTTTTACCCGTAAATTTGCACGCAACATCTTCGCAGCATACGCCGGGTATTTGCGGGGGGAGTTTTAGACTTGCACGCCGCCTTGGCCGGGGCATATAACAGGAGTCCAGCAGGGATGGGCCGTGTTGCATTTATCCTGTCAAGGCTTTAAGTTGAGGGCGACATTCGAAGCCCCTGTTATTATTCATTTCTAAGAGCTATTCACGATGAGAAAAGGCAAAACGGGAGTTTATTTTATCGGAGCGCTCGGTTCGATCTCCATTACCGTTGTCGCGGGTGCGCTCGCCCTCGGCAAAAAACTTGCCCCTCCGCTGGGGATGGTCACCGGTACGGATATTTTCGACGCCATGGACCTGGTAGCACCGGCAGATCTGGTTTTCGGCGGCTGCGACATACGGCGGCCCGACGAAAACGGCCGCGACATTTTCGACCGGATCGCCCCCGTGCATCCGGCCATCCTCATGCAGATACAGGAGGAACTCCGGGATTATCAGCGTTCGATCGACACGGGGTGTTCCCGGAACTGCGGCGAGGCCATCGAAAAGCTGGCCGGGAACGCCGCATGCGGCGAAGAAACGCTTCGAGCGGAAATCGGGCTTATCCGTTCCCGCTTCCGGGAATTCAAACAAAAACACGGCCTGGGAGAAGTCCTGGTCGTAAACCTGGCGTCAACCGAACCGCCCATCGAGATACGGGCCTGCCACGGAGACCTTGCCGCCTTCGAGGACCGCCTGGACAAAAACGACAGGGAAGCGGTGCGGGCCAGTACCCTCTACGCCTATGCGGCCATCGCGGAAGGCTGCCCCTATATCAATTTCACGCCCTCAAACGGCGCGCTTTTCCCGGCGATGGTGCAGTTTGCCGAAAAAAACCGGGTCTGCGTGATGGGAAACGACGGCAAAACGGGCGAAACGCTGGTAAAATCGGCGCTGGCCCCCATGTTTTCCTGCCGGAACCTGGAAGTGATGAGCTGGGAGGGTTTCAACATCCTGGGCAACATGGACGGTCAGGTCCTGGACCACCCCGGAAACAAGGAGTCCAAACTCCGCACCAAAGACCGGGTGCTCTCCAAAATCCTGGGCTACGCTCCCCACACCCACGTGGGCATCGATTACGTGCCCTCGCTCGGCGACCAGAAAACGGCGTGGGATTTTATCCATTTCCGGGGATTTCTGGGCGCGAAGATGTCGCTCCAGTTCGTGTGGCAGGGCTACGATTCCATCCTGGCCGCGCCGCTGGTGCTGGATATGATCCGCCTGGCGGAACTTGCCGGGAGCCGGGGGGAATTCGGCCTCATGCCGCACCTCGCCTCCTTTTTCAAGGCCCCCATCGGCGTCGAGGTCCACGCTCTTCACGACCAGTTCCAGCTACTTCTCGATTATGCCGAAAAATTCAGGAGAGGCGGAATTCACGCGGTTTCGAAGTGAAGGATTTCGGAAGGATCGATCAGAGGACAAGCCCTAAGGTAAAACCGCCAAAATCGTCATTCCCGCAACGCTTTTGGACGACAATCCTTTTTTGTGCCCACCGCTTGCCCTTTATTTACGGATAAACTCTCGCCCTGATACCCTTCTCCCCCTCCCCTCCCGTATTCGGGAAAGGACGGGGAGAAGGGTTTTTACCGAAAAATCCGGCCGCTAAACCGCGGTCTCCAGGACGGGTTTTCCCTTTTGCCATCCCGAACACTGCCGCACACCACCGGCCTGGGTACAAACCTTGGTGCCCAGTACCCGGCCGTCGTATCTTCCGATTTCATCGATGATGCCCGCCGCGTTGTCCCGCACCAGGACGGCGACGGCTGAATCTCCAGGCGTCATGGATGCGGTTTCGATTTCGGCAAAATCAGGATCCACCCCGAGCGACGGGCCTCCGGCCACGCCCCCGATGATGAAACCAAGCACCAAGCCGCCCAGCACGAACACCGGGTTCAAAAGCAGCAACCCGAACAGCCCGCCCAGAAACGCACCGGTGAGCGCTCCGCCCACGGTGCCCCGCGTCAGGTGCGCGAACCGGATCTTGCCCTTCGGCGTCTTTTTGAGGACCACCGCATCCACCAAGTCAAGCGACTCTTCCTTCCGATCCGTTGCCAGCAGGTGCTTCCGCACCTCTTCGGCCTCGGCCTCATTTTCGAATATGCTGATTACCAGATTTTTGTTCGCCATTTTGTCTGCCTTTCCACAATGAATCCACGGTAACAGGTTCCGCCAAAATCCCGCTGGCCGCTCGATATTTTCACGTGAAATATAGGACCGCGAGCCGGACAATCAAGGGGATTAGAGAACTTTTTCTCCATTTATTCAAAGGCATGTGAATAATTTCCTATCAGACATCATCCAGGAGGAACTCCCATTCAAGGCAGAATCCTGTCCGAGAGCCGGAACATTGTATGGCAGTCACATTCTTGCATCGACGTTTTTCCGGCCGGCCGGAAGATTGGTCCTCGCCCCCTCTTGACTTGTGTTGGATCCCATGCACAATAACAAAGCTTCCGGGGGGGCGGCACAGGGGGCAAGGCCACGATTTCTTTTAAAAAGGAGCAGGCTTCATGGGAGAGGTTAAAAAGATCACGATAGACATGAACGAAAAAGCGTTGGACCAGGACCTGGAGCGATACGTGGCAAGGGCCATGGAGCTTGGAGCCTCGAATGCCAAGGTCGTGCTGGCCGACAAGATCCCGGTGGACGAGCGCGTGACGCTCAAGTGTCAAATCCCAAGGTGTTTCGGATACGGCGTCGGAGCGCAGTGCCCTCCCAACACCCTGAAGCCTGCCGAACTCCGGGACCTGCTGACCAAATACACCAGGGCGGTGTTTTTCATCAAGGACGTGCCCCCGGACGTGATCGTGCGGGACAAGACCACCATAAAAGAACGGGTGGACGCCTACCAGCAGCTCTACAAAATGGTTTCCGAAATCGAATCCATGGCATTCTACGATGGGCACTACCTGGCTTTCGGGCTGGCGGCCGGGTCCTGCCGCCACACATTTTGCGGCCAGTTGAAAGACTGCCAGGCCATGAACGGAGACAAGTGCCGTTTTTCGCTCGTATCCCGGCCGTCGATGGAAGCCGTGGGAATCGACGTCTACAAGATGGTGGCCCAGGCGGGCTGGGACATTTATCCCATCGGAAGCAGCGCAACGGCGCAAAGCGTGCCCAAGGGCACCCTGGCCGGAATTGTCATCGTCCAGTAAGGGAAGGGATTTTCGACAATGAATCCGTCCGGGGTGGTCGTCCGCCCCTGCGAGATCCGCGACGTGGAGGCCGTAGCCGCGATCTACGCGCACCACGTTCTTCACGGGGTCGCCACTTTCGAAATACAGCCGCCGGGCGCCGGGGAAATGGAGCGGCGCCTGCGCGCACTCATCGACCGGGGATACCCGTACCTGGTGGCGGAATCGGAGGGGGAGGTGCTCGGCTATGCCTATGCGGGCCCCTATCGCCCCCGCCCGGCCTACCGGTTCACCGTTGAAAACTCGGTCTACGTGCGTTCGGACGCCCTGGGGCGGGGAACGGGCCGGATGCTCATGCAGGCCCTCATCGCGGAATGCGTTGCAAGAGGCTTCCGCCAGATGATCGCCGTGATCGGGGATTCGTCAAATGTCGCCTCCATAGGCTTACACGAGAGCCTGGGATTCAACGTGGTGGGGATTTTGCGCTCCGTGGGCTTCAAGTTCGGGCGATGGCTGGACAGCGTGCTGATGCAACGGGAACTTACCGCGTAAGCCGCCTCAGGCGACGATTTCCGTCCCCGCCCTCCCGGCCGCCGCGTCTTCGATGGAATCGATCGAACAGATCACGGCCCGCTTCCCGCCGGAGCGGATAAAGTCGATCGAGGCTTCCACCTTCGGCCCCATCGACCCGGGCGGGAACACACCCCGCCGAAGCATTTCCAGGCCTTCGGACGCATCGAGCCGGCGGAGAAACCGCTCGCGGCCGGTCCCGAAATCGAGCGCCGCCCCCTCGACGTCGGTGGCGATCAGCAGCATGTCCACTCCCACCTCCCGGGCCAGCCGGGCGCTGGCCAGGTCCTTGTCGATCACCGCGTCCACGCCCTGGAACGCCCGCCCGTGCCGCACCACCGGAATGCCGCCCCCGCCGCAGGCAATGACGATGAAGCCCGTGGATATCAGCCGCGCGATCTCCCGTTTTTCGATGATGGTAATGGGCCGGGGCGAGGCCACCACGCGCCGGAACCCCTTGGCCGTATTCACCACCGGGTAGGGCAGAAGCGATGCGGCTTCCGCGGTAAAAGCCGGCCCGATGGGTTTCGAGGGTTTCTTGAAGGCGGGGTCCTTTTTATCCACCAGCACGTAGGTGATGACCGTCACGATCAGTTGATCGTGCTCCCGGTCTATTTTCATCAACTCGTTGTCCAGGGTGGATTCGATCATGTAGCCGATCTGCCCCTGGGTCTGGGCGACCAGGATTTCCAGGGGAAGCCGCTGGATCTCCGGGCAGCACTCCTGCTGGAGGAGAAGGTTTCCCACCTGCGGGCCGTTACCGTGAGTGATGATGATCCGGGACCGTTTCGAGAGCCGCGCGACCTGGCCCAGCGGCACAGCGAGGTTTTCGAACTGCTCCTCCGTCGTCCCTTTCTGGCCCTTGCGTATGAGGGCGTTTCCGCCCAGGGCGACCAGGAGGACCGGTTGTTTGTCGGCGGTTTCACCGGGGGTCATGACCTATTCCTTGCACGGGCAGGGGTACGGAAGCGCTGCCGGGGGCCGGTGTTTTTCCACGTTAGGACCTGGAACCGGACGCGGCTAAAGGGCAAGGACGCCGGATTCCCGCCCAAATGCGCCGCGGGAATGACGCTACGCCGTTTGGCCCTCGTCCAGGGCCCCCGCTTTTTCCAGCCTTTCCACGAGTACGTCTTCCAGGCGCGGCCGGCCGTGATCCTTGTATTCGTAGCGAATCCTGAGGGCCGGTTTGTTGAGGTGCAGCAGGAACGTCAGGTCGGCGGGGGTGGAGAAGACCACCAGGTCGCAGTCCACGGCGTTGATGGTGGCCTCCAGGTCCCGTATCTGCTGTTCGGAATAGCCCATGGACGGGAGCTGGCTGCCGATATGGGGGTAGTGCTCGTAAGTCTCCCGTATGGAGCCCACCGCGAAAGGCCTGGGGTCCACGATCCCGGAAGCGCCGAACTGGCGGGCGGCGATGGTTGCGGCCCCGAACGGCATGCCGCCGTGCGTGATCGTCGGCCCGTCTTCGACCACCAGCACCCGCCTGCCGGCGATGCGCTCCGGCTCGTCCACAATTATGGGCGATTCGGCCAGGATGACGGCCGCGTCCGGGTTGCTCCGCACGATGTTGGCGCGGACCTTTTCCACGTTTTCCCACGGGGCCGTGTCCACCTTGTTGATCACCGCCACGTCCGCCATGATCATGTTGGTTTCCCCGGGGTAGTAGAGCAGTTCGTGCCCCGCCCGGTGCGGATCGAAGACCACGATGTGCACATCGGGGAAATAAAACGGGGTGTCGTTGTTTCCCCCGTCCCAGATGATGATGTCGGCCTCCCGCTCGGCCCGCTCCAGTATCCCGGCGTAGTCGATTCCGGCGTAGACCGTGATTCCCCTTTCCACCAGCGGCTCGTATTCTTCGCGCTCCTCGATGGTGCACCGGTTGGCGTCGAAATCCGCCGGCGAACTGAACCGCTGGACCGCCTGCAGGCGAAGGTCGCCGTAGGGCATCGGATGGCGGACCGCAACCACCCGTTTTCCTCTTTCCTGGAGAATGCGGCAGATCTTCCGGGTGGTCTGGGATTTTCCGCAGCCCGTGCGCACCGCGCACACCGCCACCACGGGCCGGTTGGACTTGAGCATAGTGTAGGTCGCTCCCAGGAGGATGAAGTCGGCCCCTTCGGCCATCGCCACGGCGGCCATGTGCATGACGTACGGGTACGGGACGTCGCTGTAGGAAAAAGCGACCAGGTCCACCCGGTGCCGGCGGATCAGTTCGGCCATTTCTTCTTCCGGAAATATGGGAATTCCTTCCGGGTAGAGTTTGCCGGCGAGGCCTGGAGGATAGGTGCGCCCTTCGATATTGGGGATTTGAGCCGCCGTGAAGGCGATGACCCGGTAGCGCGGGTTGTCCCGGAAATAGACGTTGAAGTTGTGGAAATCGCGCCCGGCCGCCCCCACGATGATGACTTTTTCGATCATTCGACGCCTCGTTTCATTGCTGCCGTTTTATGCTTTCGGCAAGGCCGTAACTTTTAACCCCTCCTTCGAGCGCTTTCGCCAGGCGGGCCAGGAATTCCGCCCGAGGGATCTCGCGCGCGCCGAACCGCATCAGGTGCGCGGTCGTCGTCTGGCAGTCTATGAAGTGGAAACCGAGGCTGCGCAAGAGTTCGACCAGGCTTACCAGCGCCACCTTCGAGGCATCGGTTTTGCGGATGAACATCGACTCACCGAAAAAAGCAAGCCCCAGGGAAACCCCGTAGAGCCCGCCCGCAAGCTCACCGGCCTGCCAGCTTTCGATGGAGTGCGCAAAACCCAGTTCGTGCAGGCGCACGTAGGCGGCGATCATCTCGCGGGTGATCCAGGTGCCCTCACCGCTGCTGCTGCGCACCTGGGCGCACGCCTCGATGACCTCCCGGAACGCGCGGTCCACGGTAACGGCGAACGTTTTTTTCCTGATCACCCGCTTCAGGCTGTGCGAAACTTTCAACTCGTCGGGAAACAATACCAGGCGCGGGTCCGGGGACCACCACAGCACCGGCGTGTCGTCCGAATACCATGGGAAAATCCCCTTCTCGTAGGCGAGAAGAAGCCGTTCCGGCGAAAGGTCGCCGCCTACGGCGAGCAATCCGCCGGAATCGGCATATTTGGGGTTGGGGAAGACAAGATCGTCTGTCAGGCGAAAGACCGGCATCTCAACTGGTCTGTTCGGGTACGGCCGCCTCGGCTTCCGCCACCCTGTCTTTGTCCGGAAACTCGAATACCAGGTTTTCGGTCTTGAGCACGTCTTCCCCGCATGTTTCGTCCGGACGGCAGATATGTACCCGCCCGCCGCGCGTCAGGCGGCCGAACAGAATTTCATCGGCGAGCACGTCCTTGATCTCCGCCTGGATGAACCGGGCAAGCGGCCGGGCCCCGAAATTGGAATCGTACCCCGACTGGGCGAGCCAGTTGCGGGCATCGGGACTGAGTTCGAACCGGATGTTCTTTTCCACGAGCTGTATTTCGAGTTCCGTGATGAACTTGTCCACGATCTGTTCCATGATCTCGATGCTCAGGCCGTTGAAGGGGATGATCCCGTCCAGGCGGTTCCTGAACTCGGGGCTGAACAGGTTTTCCACTGCCTTGAGCCCCTTCGAAATCCTTTCGTCCCGTACCTTGCCGCCTCCAAACCCGATGGGAGGCGCGTTCATCTCGCGCGCTCCGGCATTGGAGGTCATGAGCAGGATGACGTTTCGAAAATCGGCCTTCTTCCCGTTGTTGTCCGTCAGGGTCGCATGGTCCATGACCTGGAGCAGGATGCTGAACAGGTCGGGGTGCGCCTTTTCGATTTCGTCCATGAGCAGCACGGTGTACGGAAACTTGCGGATGGCGTCGGTAAGCAGCCCGCCCTGGTCGAACCCGATATAGCCCGGCGGTGCCCCCACCAGGCGGGAGACCGTGTGCTTTTCCATGTATTCGCTCATGTCGAAGCGCAGGAAATTGACCCCCAGGATGCGGGCCAGTTGCTTGGCCACTTCCGTTTTGCCCACGCCCGTGGGACCGATCAGCAGAAACGAACCCATGGGCTTTTCGGGTATCCTCAGCCCGGCCCGCGCGCGCTTGATGGCCTTCACCAGCATTTCTA
>LUZZ01000465.1 GCA_001603845.1 Syntrophobacterales bacterium Delta_01
CATCGAAGTGCCTTCCGTCGAGTACGAAAAGCTGCGCTCGGAGGGGCAGTCCGAAAAGTCCGAACCGGTGCGCCGGAGGGTGTGCGCGGCCCGGGACATCCAACTGAACAGGTTTTCCGGGCAGGGAATCTATTCGAACGCCCAGATGAAGCCGCGCCACATAAAAAAACACTGCCAGCCGGACGCCGCCGGCCAGTCGATCCTGGACCGGGCCGTCCGGCAGCTCGGCTTGTCGGCCCGCGCCTACCACCGCATCCTGAAAGTGGCGCGGACCATCGCCGACCTGGAAGGAAGCGCGGCGATCTCCACCGCCCACCTGCTCGAAGCTATCCAGTACCGCTCGCTCGACAGGAAGCTTTTTTAGCGCCGGGGCCGGTCTCCGGGCAAATCAAGACATCCATCCGGATTGGAGCCTGTCGGAAACAGGATACAGGGAATGACGATGGAGCGCGAAGCCGCACAGATACCCGTTCTCGCCCACGGGAAGGGCTGGCTGGCGGTGGAAAAACCGGCCGGCATGAGTATCCACAACGAACCCGGCCGCGATCTCTGCTCGCTCGTCTTCGCCTTTATCCAAAAAGAAACACTCATCCGGGAAGGGACCGGCATGAACCCGGATTTTGGGGTCAATCCCGTTCACCGCCTGGATAAGGAGACAAGCGGCGTCGTACTGCTGGCCGTCAACCGGGAAATGTTCAGGTTCTTTTCACACCAGTTCGAATCCCGTCAAATTAAGAAGCGCTATGTCGCCATTTTGCACGGCATGCTGGAAGATCCGCAAGGCGGCAATTCGTGGGGGACCTGGAACTGGCCGCTTGCCAAGAGCGCTGGGGGACGCCACAATCCCGAAGGCACCGGACGCCGGCAGGAAAGCCGGACGATGTACCGGGTCCTGGACCACAGTGCGCACTATACGATGGTTGAAATCGAGCTTCTTTCCGGCCGCACGCATCAAATCCGGCGGCATGCGAAAATGTCGGGCCATCCGGTGGTCGGTGACGCGCGCTACGGTTCGACGCGCGCCATTAACCACCTCAGGAGCGCCTGCGCCTTCGACCGTCTCGCGCTGCACGCCCATGCGCTCAGCTTGATCCTGCCGGGTAAACAAGAACCGACGACCATCGAAACCCCGACAATTCCGATCCGGATGCTGTCTCTTCTCCAAAATGACCGTATCGCCCCCGGCCCCTGAAATTATTTCATGAGCGGGGACAAAGCCTGCCCGCGGAGAACACGATTTTTCCGAATCCCGTTGGAGGATTCTGCCTGCCCGCTCACTGCCCGTGTTGAAACGGGATCATTCGAGCATTTAGTCGATCCTGCCCATACCCTTTGTTGTCGTGTAATGTTATAAAGATAGTTTTAGGGGCATCGGATCAAAAACAGACAATGATTCTCCACCTCGGGATCATGAAGGCCGCGATTCCGGATATTTGGAACATCGCTCGCACACATACCGGAAAGCATCTCCGGATAAGATTTTCGACAACGGTTTGGATAACCACCCGGAAAGAGGTTCGATCCCTCTCGCCGGTCCTTTTTTAACCGTCTATCGCTGAGCATCGGGCGGCATGCAGCATACTCCTGAATCGGGACCGCCCCATGGTCTTTTGACAGGGAACAATCGCACAAATTTGGAGAATGGAAATGGCAAACGCAAGTGAATTCACACTTTACAGCGGAGGTCTTCGGGGCGCCGAGGAGGAATTCGGCATCCAGGCTGAGAAGTGGGGTGTTAAGGAAGTGACCTTTTCCTACGACGGACATCAGCCGTCCCGGGAACGGGGGCTCGTCGTCCTGGGGCCCGAAGATCTGAAGAGAGGCGACATCAGCATGGAAATCGTCTGCATGCGCATGAACCGGACGTATTCCAATACCAAGACCATCCAAAAAGTCATGCAGATGATTTTCCACATGGTAAACAATGGATTCCAGGTGTTTGCAATCGGCTGGATCGAGCCCAACGACACCGTAAAGGGTGGGACCGGGTGGACCGTCGAATTGGCGAAACTTTTCAACCGCCCGTTGAGCGTGTTCGATCAAAACCGCAATGCCTGGTTTGCCTGGCAGGACAATTCCTGGGTGGAAAGCGTGCCGGTAATCGAGCACAAGACCTTTGTAGGCACAGGGACCCGATACCTCAGCGAAGAAGGTAAACGGGCCATCCATGACCTGTTCCAGCGTTCCTTTAAATCCTAGCCGGACACTTTCGAAAGCGCCCCCCGGAGCATAAGCTCCGCCGGGGCACGTCATATCCGCCTGCCGGAGGCAGGCCTTCGGCAAAGTCCTCATGCAGGACTGAAGCGATACTTTAAAACCCGGCCCCTCCGCCCCTCCACGCCGCGCCGCGGATCAATCACGAAGGGTGCGGGGAAAGGGCGCTGCCGAAAAGGATATCAAGGTTAACCGATAGCGGAATGAACGAAAATCCCCTCCCTGCGATGGGAGGGGTTGGGGGAGGGTGTCGTATTTTCAGGTACTTACTCCCTCTTCCCCAACCCTTCCCACAATGCCGTTGACTTTAGGCTCCTCCCCCTTTGATGGAGGAGGCTGGGTGGGGGTGAAAAACCGAGCGATATCAACCCTCTCCCCCTGCCCCTCCCGCCGAGGGCAATGTTGTTGACTTTAGGCTCCTCCCCCTTTGATGGGGGAGGCAGGGTGGGGGTGAAAAACCGAGCGATATCAACCCCCTCCCCCTGCCCCTCCCGCC
>LUZZ01000466.1 GCA_001603845.1 Syntrophobacterales bacterium Delta_01
AGTCAACTGGTTGGGAGAAGTATTGCAGTGATTATTGGGGTGATCTGTCAAACTTGGGCTGAAGAAGGCGGCCTCTTACGGCCTGCGCGGTGAGGTTTTCTTCCCTGTGCCCTGTCTTATGGAGCGAAACCCTTTTTTGCTGGGATATTACAGGCTGCTTTTGGGGCTTTCGCAGAAAGAATTTTACAGCAAAGGACCATTCGGGAGATTCAAAGGGTTTGAAGAACGGGGAGAAATACCGCCCCATTTGGAAGACCAGGTCCCCGCCCTATGTTCGTCGCTGATCCAAAGCGCGCAACTGCTGGTAAAAGGGCTGGATGACCTTTCTCTTTCGATTGTCCATGAATTGCAGCTCTTGACCCTGGGGCCTCAACTGCGGGGAGGAAGCAATACCAGCATCGGGCAGGAAGCCACAAAAGAGTTTTTCGCCATCATGAAAAGCCTGGTGGCAGATTACACAAAAGAGATTACAAAGCGTACCATTCACATCCAAAACGATTCAAAGCGCAATGTGCTGATCGAGTTTTCGAGCGATCCGGACGTCAGCATTACCGAGCAGCTCCGTGATGGTCCGTCCGCTGGTATCCATCGAGATTAAGGGCGGAAGGGACGTCTCCAACATCCACAACCGCGTCGGGGAAGCGGAAAAAAGCCATCGTAAAGCCAAGAACCTCGGATTTCTGGAGTTCTGGACCATCATCCGGGTAGCCGTCGATCCCGCCGTTATCCAGCGGGAGTCGCCAACCACCAGCCATTTTTTCCATCTGGACCGCATCAAGGACCCGGCAACTCAAGAGTACAAAGAATTCCGCGACCGCATAGGTTCGCTCATGGGAATAAGGACCTCTTAGCCGGGGCCGAAGACTCTCCGCCGCTCTACGCCTGCTTCATCTCCGCGATTTCTTTTATGGCGCCAGCGATTTTATCCAGTGCGCCCAGCCGCTGCTTTGCCTTTTCGAGGTACGGAAGGGCCTCGGGGTTTTTGTGCCGTGAGAGGGCTTCGCAGGCCCAGTTCGCCACGTAGCGGTTCTCGTGCTCGGTGAACCGGGCGAGGATGGAAAACGATTCCTGGCAGGGGATGTTGCCCAGAACGGCCAGGAGGCCCACCTTGAGCTGGTCGAACGCGGGGTTTTCGAAAAGCACCTGGGCGATCACCCCCGCCGCCCGTTCGTCGCCCTGTTCCAGGTGGCGGAGGCATTCCTGGGAAAAATAGGGGTAGCGGAACATGGACAGCTCCGCCAGCAGGCGCAGGCATTCGTCGGTGCCGCAGGCGGCCAGAAGGTCCGGGACGAAAAGGCTGGCCCAGGTGAAATTATAGGTCAGGGGCAGCAGGAAGGGAACGGCGTCGGCACCCCTGGCTTCGATGGACGCCAGCACCGGGGCAAACGCTTCCCGCCTAGCCTGGAAGCCTTCCTCCTGCTTGGAGGGAAAGCGCTGCAGGTCGTTGGCGGCCTTGAGCATGTCCGCGGCTTTGGAAAGCTCGGGATCGGGCGATGCGGCATACTTTTGTCCCCACGTGCGCGCCCTTTGGGCGACCCAGAATTTTTCCAGCCAGGTGTCGGGCGAATAGAAGTGCACGTGCGTGTTTTTATCCACCCCCTCGCGCTGGTGGTACCCGTTTTCCTGGTAAAACAGCTTTTCCTCGACGGCCGTCTGCCATCTCCCGCGAGCGATCCGGAAGGCTTCTTCGCAGTCACCGGTCGCCAGGCAGGCGGTCATCACCAGGTCGTGGAACCGGTCGTCTTCCGGGTAGGTTTCGAGCTGTTTTCGGGCATGGCGGGCGGCCTTGTCATAGTCCTGCAAAAAGATGAGGTCGAAACCCCTGCGGACTTCTTTTTCCAGCTTTTCCCTGAGCTTTGCGCGCTCGTCCATCCGCTTCAACTGGTCGGGGGGCATGGTCTTGCGCGCTTCCTCGTGGTGGGGAAGGCAGCATTTTTTATATTTTTTGCCCGAACCGCACGGGCAGGGATCGTTGCGGCCGGTTTGCGAAAGGGTGTAGGAATCCACCAGCGCGGCCCGGCGCCGGGATTCCTGGTAGTCGGCGAGCATCTTGTCCAGCCGGGGCCGGGTGAGGTTGTATTTGAGGCAGATTTTTTCGGGGTCTCCCCCCTGGAGCAGTTCGAACACGGGCTGGAGGGGATTTTGATTTTGGCTGCGGTTTTCTTCCATGGGACTTACCTTTCTGACGGATGACGGGTGTCGGATACCAGGTGTCGGAAGTGCCGTTCGTCTCGTCCGACTCCCGACACCTGATATCCGATATCCGTCCATAAGTCAAAAGGGGCGGGCCGTTTTTGGACGAAAATGGCGGCCGCCGCCGCCTGGGGGCGGGGCCGAATTGCTTGACGCGGAGTTTAGAAATAGATTAAGCTTCGAGAC
>LUZZ01000467.1 GCA_001603845.1 Syntrophobacterales bacterium Delta_01
ACCCGGAACAGCTCTGGGAAACCACCATGAACCCCGAAAAGAGGACCCTGCTCCAGGTGAGGGTCGAAGACCAGTACCTCGCCGACGAGCTTTTCAAGTGCCTGATGGGCGACCCGGTGGAGCCCCGCCGCGATTTCATCCAGACCAACGCGCTGGATTTCAGGGAGCTGGACATTTAAGGCGGACGCCCGGCGCCGGATGTAGGGTGGGTACGGTTTTTGGGTGCCCACCGGTTTTGTATGGAAGCGGGATTTTGGTGGGCACAATAAAGCCGTGCCCACCCTACACGGTCCGGGCATGCGGTCCGCGCGGGAGCGAGGGTGATCGGGCCGCAGGGGCGGCGTCATTGCGTACCGGGCATCCGGGACCGTTTCCTAAAGCAACCAACTTGCAGGAATTGTGATGGACATAATCAAGCCAATCAATATCGCCGACGAGATTAAGCTCTCCTATCTCGACTACGCCATGAGCGTGATCATCGGGCGCGCCATACCGGACGTGCGCGACGGGTTCAAACCCGTGCACCGGCGGATTTTCTACGCCATGCACGAAGTCGGCAACGACTACAACAAGGCCTACAAAAAATCGGCGCGCATCGTCGGAGACGTCATGGGTAAGTATCACCCGCACGGCGACGCGGCGATTTACGACGCCACCGTGCGCATGGCGCAGGATTTTTCGATGCGCTATCGGCTGGTGGACGGCCAGGGCAACTTCGGATCGGTGGACGGCGACCCGCCGGCGGCCATGCGTTATACCGAAATCCGCATGGCAAAGCTGGGCATGGAGTTCATGCGGGACATCGACAAGGAAACCGTCCCCTTCCAGCCCAACTACGACAATACGATCCTGGAGCCGGTGGTGCTTCCCACGCGGGTCCCCAACCTGCTCCTGAACGGTTCTTCGGGCATCGCGGTGGGAATGGCCACCAACATCCCGCCCCACAACCTGGGGGAGCTGTGCAACGGGCTGACGGCGCTCCTGGACAATCCGGCGATCACTATTCCCGAACTCATCCGGCATATCCCCGGCCCGGATTTCCCGACCGCGGGGATTCTCTGCGGCTGCGGCGGCATCCGGGAAGCCTACGAAACCGGCAAGGGCGTGGTGAAGCTGCGCGGCCGGGTGGAGATCGAAGACACCCCCAGGCGCCAGCACCTGATCATCACCGAACTGCCCTTCCAGGTGAACAAGGCGAAGCTCCTGGAGCGGATCGCCGAACTGGTGAAGGCCAAAAAGATCGAAGGCATATCGGACATCCGCGACGAATCCGACCGGCACGGCATGCGCATCGTCCTGACGCTTCGCCAGGGAGACGACCCGCGGATAGTCGAAAACCAGCTCTACAAGAACACCGCCCTGGAAAGCACCTTCGGCATCATCATGCTGGCCGTGGTGGACAACCGGCCCGAGGTGCTCAACCTGAAGCAGATCCTGCTGCATTTTATCGATTTCCGCCGGCGGGTGGTGACCCGGCGCACCCAGTACGAACTCAAGCAGGCGGAAAAACGGGCCCACATCTTGGAGGGCTTGAAGATCGCGCTGGAAAACCTCGATGCGGTGATCCAACTGATCCGGGCTTCGGCCGGCCCCCCGGAAGCCAAGCGGGGCCTCATCGAACGGTTCGGCTTCACCGAAGTCCAGGCCCAGGCGATCCTGGACATGAGACTGCAACGGCTTACCGGCCTGGAGCGCGACAAGATCCTCCAGGAATACGCCGAAATCATTAAACTGATCGAGCATTTGAAGGAAATACTGGCCTCCCCCGCCCTGATCGACGACGTGGTGCGGGGCGAAATCAAAGATTTGATGAACGATTTCGGCGATGCCCGCAAGACCGAGATCCGCGACGATTCGGGAGAAATCTGCATCGAGGATCTCATCCCCACCGACGAGATGGTGGTCACCATTTCGCGCGCCGGCTACATCAAGCGGACTCCGGTGTCGGTGTACCGCAGCCAGCACCGGGGCGGCAAGGGGCGAACGGGCATGAGCACCCGCGAAGAAGACATCGTGGCCAGCCTGTTCACGGCCGGAAACCACGACTACCTGCTCATTTTCACCAACCGCGGCCAGGTGTTCTGGCTCAAGGTCTATGAAATCCCGGAGGTCGGCCCGTCGGCCCTGGGCAAGGCGGCGGTAAACCTCCTGCCCCTCCAGCCGGGGGAGAAGATCCAGACCGTGCTGCCGGTCAAGGAGTTCTCGCCCGACCACTACGCGGTCATGGCCACCCGCAACGGCATCATCAAGAAAAGCGAGCTGTCGGCCTACGCCAACCCGAGGTCCAACGGCATCCGGGCCATCAACCTCGACGAGGACGACGAGCTGATTTCGGTGGTGATCACCGACGGCAAGCGGGACATTTTCCTCATGACCCGCGCCGGGAAGTGCATCCGGGTGAGCGAAGACCAGTTCCGGCCGCTGGGGCGGGTCAGCCGCGGCATCCGGGGCATGAACGTGGAGGGCACCCAACTGGTGGGGATGGACGTGATCGATCCCGGTAAGTGCATCCTGGTGGTCACTGAAAAAGGGTTCGGCAAGCGCACCCCGGAAGACAGCTACCGCTGCCAGTCGCGGGGCGGCAAAGGGGTGCTCAACGTCAGGGTGACGGAGCGCAACGGGAGCATCATCGGCTTCCGCCAGGTGGGAGAGGATGACGAAATCATGCTTATAACCGACAGGGGCCGCCTCATCCGCACCTCCGTGGGCCAGATAAGCAAGGTCGGGCGGGTGACCCAGGGCGTCAAGCTCATGGGGCTTGCCGAGGGCGAAAAGGTGGTCGATCTGACCGTTTTGTACGAGAGCGAAGACAGCAGAGAGGAAGACGAAAATTGAGCCGTGCCGGGACGATAGGAGTCATAGGGGCGGGTAGCTGGGGGACCAGCCTGGCCCACCTCCTGGCCTCCAATGGATATGACGTGAAATTGTGGGTTTTCGAGGAAGACCTGTGTGAAACCATTAGAACGACAGGAGAAAACAACGTTTTTTTGCCGGGCTTCCGGCTTCACGAAAGGATCCGTCCGGAAAACACGCTGGAAAGCGTGGTAAAAGATTCCCGCCTGATACTCATGGTGGTGCCTTCGCACGTCTACCGGGGCGTGGTCATGAACATGCTGCCCCATCTTCGGGACGACGCGGTGATCGTCAGCGCCACCAAGGGCATCGAGACCGAAACCCTGCTCACCATGTCGGGCATCTGGAAAGAGGTGCTGCCGCCGCAAAGCCGGATCCCGGTCCTGTGCCTCTCCGGGCCCTCGTTTGCCAAGGAGGTCATCCGGGACGTTCCCACCGCGGTGACCCTCGCCGGAGACGATATCGAAACCACCCGCAGGATCCAGAAGGTCCTTTCCACAAACCGGTTCCGGGTCTACAGCAGCCTGGATAAAATCGGCGTGGAGCTCGCCGGGGCTTCCAAAAACGTCATTGCCCTCGCCGCGGGCGCGTGCGACGGCCTCAACTTCGGCCACAACACCAGGGCGGCCCTCATCACCCGCGGCATCGCCGAAACGTCGCGACTGGGCGTCAAGATGGGCGCTCACCCGCTCACCTTCTCGGGGCTTGCCGGCATCGGCGATCTTCTGCTCACCTGCACCGGGGACCTCAGCCGCAACCGCACGGTGGGGTTTCAGCTCGGCCAGGGCAAAAAGCTCGATGAAATCCTGGGCGGCATGCGCATGGTGGCCGAAGGGGTCATCACGGCCAAGTCCATCCACTTTCTGGCCCGGCGCATGGAAGTGGAAATGCCCATCTGCGAGCAGGTCTACCGGGTGCTCTACGAGGGCAAGGACCCGCTTCACGTCGTGCAGGATCTCATGGAACGCGACCTCAAGCACGAGATAGAATACGACCCCGAGATTTGCAAGATCGATTGATCCAGGGATTCAGGTATTTAAGAAACGGGTAGGGCGGGCACGGCTTCATCGTGCCCACTGCCCTTCCATGATGGTTATTGGTGGGTACGGAATCGGCGGGCGGCGCTTCGCTTCTGCTGAGCGCGTTGCGCAGGTCACCCACAGGCCTTCATTTTCTGCATCTGCTTGAGTCCGAACGGCATCGATGACTTGCAAGCCCTCGGAGCCCGGGTACAAAATCGAGCATCCGGAATCCAGCACCGAATATGGACCGGTTTGAAGAATTCACAAAACGCATATCCGAACTGAGGACCGAGATAAACGGGTTGAGGGCGGAAGTCTGCGACCTGGCAGGGGCGGTGCGGGGAGCGGGCGCCGGGCCGCTCGAAGCCCTTCTCTGGCAGCAGGGTTTTCCCGTTCTGGTCCACGGCGGGCAGTCGCAACTGGTATTCCCCCCCAATTCTCCTTCCAGCCGGCTGAACCGGTTCTACCTGCTCATGCGGCGCTACTCGTTCAGGCTCTTCATGCGCGACCTCATCCAGCTCCCCGAGGGCGACGGGTTGCAGGGGCTCACCCGCTACTGTTCGCTCAAAACCGTCCGGTCCTACATGAAGGCCCTGGCGGAAATCGGCATCGTGTCGGTCGCCGCCGGGGGGTACCGGCTGCTCAAGCGGGTCCCGAGCTTCGGCCCGACGCTCGAATGGTACGTGTGCGAGATTTTCCGGCGCGAGTTCCTGGCCCCGGCCCTGTTCAACGTGCGGCTCCAGAATACCCGGTCCGGGGGCGACTACGACGTGATCTCCACCAT
>LUZZ01000080.1 GCA_001603845.1 Syntrophobacterales bacterium Delta_01
TCCTTGGAGGGCGACAATAGTACAAAATAATAAAAACTGCAACGCTAAGTTAGCGCTTATGGGGGTTAGGGGAGGGTGTCGTATTTCCGGACACTGACGATCCCCTCCCCCATCCCCTCCCGCCAAGGGAGGGGAGTTCATGGAGCGTCGCCCCTAAAGCCAACAGCATTGCATTCCCTCCCGCCAAGGGAGGGGAGTAGTTCGTATTTTTCGGCGGCCTCCTACTGAAATTTTGGTTTTGGGCAACAGCCCCTTTCCCCCCGCTCCCCAGGGTTCGGCACGCACTGCAAACGCGTGCGTGCCGAGCGCTCGGCGCTTGCGGCACTTCGCCCCGTTATGCCGCTTCGCAACTCCATTGACACTAGCGGCACTCCGGGGTGGCCTCCGGCACGCTTCCCCTGTATAATTCCTGCCTTTGCCGTCACCGCCGGAGTCTGTTTTATGAGGCATGGAATGAATTTCGCCACTGTTCGTCTGATCGTGGTCACCCTTGCGGTGGCCTCCCAGGTTTACCTCTTTTTGCGCTTCAGCCGGGCCGTCAGTTCCTGGCGCAGGTCCCGCTGGCTCAAGGCCGGCGTCATCCTTTCGGCGGGCGCGGCGATTGCCGTGCTCTTTGCCGGCAACCGGTACATCATGTTCCATCCCATCCCGTGGGTGGATCCGCCGCTGGCGGCACAGCTCCTTTTCTTCTACCTTCCGGCCGTGTGGGGGGTGGCATCGATTCTCTCCGCCCTGGTTCTGTTCCTTGCCCAGTGCTTGTCGCTGCTGGGCCGGGTGGTGGTTTTATTGTCCCGCCGCGGCCGCCGGGAGGACTTTACGGCCGTCAACATGGGACGCCGCCGTTTCCTCAAGGCCGGCGTCGGCGGGCTGGTTGCGGCCCCCTTCATTTTTACGGGCTACGGCGCCGTCTATGCCGGCAGGACCTTCGAACCCCGGGAACTCACGCTGCGGTTCGGGCGCGCCCTGCGGGTCGTGCAGCTAACGGACATTCATGCCGGCATCTTCATGAGACGGGAGGAACTGCGGCGCCTCGCCGACCAGGTCATCGCCCTCCGGCCGGACCTGTTCGTCCTCACCGGGGACTATATTTCGAACTCGATGACGTTTTTCCAGGAGTGCATCGAAGAAATGGCGCGGGTCCGCGCCCGGTACGGGACCTTTGCCACCTTGGGCAACCACGAACACTGGTACGGCGACCTGAACCGGATCCGGACCGCTTTCATCCAGCACCGGATTCCGCTCCTGACCAACGCCCACAGCCTGGTCCGGGCCGAGCAGGGGCCTTTCGCGGTGGTGGGAATCGATGACCTGCGGGCCGGGCGCCCCAACCTGGACGCCGCGCTGTACGGGCTGGCGCCCGATATGCCCGCCATCCTGCTGTCGCACCGGCCGGAAATTTTCCCCCAGGCCGCCCGGCGCGGCATCCACCTGACCCTGGCGGGCCACTACCACGGAGGGCAGATCAAGATCGAATCGCCCCTGGGGGACTTCAGCGTGGCGAGCCTCATGACGCCCTACCCGGAAGGGCTCTACCGGATAGGGGATTCCCACCTGTACGTGAGCCGCGGGATCGGCACCACGTTTACCCCCGTGCGAATGAACGTCCCGCCCGAAATCACCGTGCTCAATCTCACGGCGTGACCGGCAATCCCCGCCGCCCCGCTAACGTAAAATTCCCCCACCCCAGGGTTTAAAAAGATCCTGCTCTCTGAGCCGGAGCGATTGGTTGCGCTCCCCTCGCCGTCGCTGATTATTGGCCGGCACAAGCAAGACAGAACGGTTTTAATATCGCCTGTGTTACCAGAAGCCTTCGGGAGGGTGGTGGAATTTTGGACGCTCGTTTCGATCAAAGCCGGGGGAATTTTAGGTTATCAAAATCACATGTCATAAATGATTACAAAAGCCTGAAAATTATACTGTATGTTGGGTATATGAAAAACGCTCCCGAACCCAATATCGAGGCCAGGTTTCATGCTTATGCGGAAAAGCTGCCCGCCGCGTTGGGTCATGCAGACCGGGTGGAACCTTTTCATGTGTGATTCATAGATATCCTTTCAACGCGAGGTGAGTTGTGTGTGTCAAGTTCTGCAAATTCGATCAGGCATAGCGGTTTTTTTTTGAACCTTCACCAAACAACCAACCGAGCGTAGGGCCGCCGGAATGGGGTCCCCACACGACCCCATTCCGGCGGCCCTACGCGGCTGGTCCAGTGCGACGACGAACCATTCTTAAACCTGAAACCATGTCTATGAATCGCACATGGACCATCAGGGAAAGGGCCGGCATGAAATCCACATTCAGCGAACCTCAAGCCCGGCTTATGCCAGGTTGCGTTCAAAAATAAACAAAGCGTAGCTTCCGTACAGGGCGGACACCTTGTGCCCATCGAAGTAGGTGGGCAGAGTTTCGCTTCTGCCCACCCTACAAATCCGCCGGCAGGATTAGCATTAACTTGAACGCATTCATATTAAAGTGATGTTTTTCAGATAAAAAAACAGCAGTCCACTATCCTTTTAAAGGGGGATTTGCGAACTGCTGACTTGGCCCAACCCAAATTCAACTTTTACGGCTGCCTCTTTTCCGTCCAGGGTGACTTTGATACGCCGGCCCCCGAGGGAATCGTGCAACTTGAGAATTAACGGCTATTCCTGTTCGGGGGAAGAGGGCTTTACCGTTATCGACTGGGGGGTCTGCCGGTTTGGGCCGGCAACCGCCCTCACTGCAATATCTTGGACCTTGCCGTATGCGCCTTCCAGTTGTTCCGTCAGTTTTTCGATCTGCTTTTTTTGAGTGGCGATTATCTGCTCGAAAGCATCGATCCTGGCCTGAAGAACATTCTTTTCGCCTTCGAACCCTTTCATCAGCAGTTGTTCATTCTTCGCCGCCTCGGAGGTCAACTTCATCGTCACTTCGTTGACCGCTTTTTTTACGGCACTCTCGATCTCCATCGGGAAGGCGTCTACCTTTGCCCGCAGTTCATCCATCACTTTCTCGCGCTCGCCTACCGTCTGCTCCCGCTCCTTGAGTTCGATTTCTTTGGCCTTTACCTGCCTGTCGAATTCCGCCCTCTTAGCCAGGATTTCAGTGTCGAGCTTGCTGATTTCATCATTTAGCGCGTTTGTCTTCTGCTCCCTTTCGCGCGCCATCTTATATTCGTATTCCTCTTTTTCGCGCCGACGCCGCTTATCCTCCTGCTCTTTCTGGTCCTTCAACTCCTCCAGGTATTGCTTTTTCTGATTCTCCCACCCGGCCTTCGTCTGGCTTATCTCCTGTTCGATCAGGCTCTTGCGCTTGGCCATTTCATCTTCGAACGTCGTTCGTTGCTGCTTTTGCGCTTCGATAAGAGCCGCCAAGGCGAACGCCGATTTTTCGATCTCGAAAAACTCCCGCAGTTCGGCTTCTTTGATGTCGATCGCCCGCTTGAGCTTATTGTACCGTTCGGTTTCTCCCTCGAGTTTTACGGCGATATCGGACAACGCCTTGCTCGTCTCGCCTATCAGTTCGTTCACGGTCTTGATCACTGCGTGCGTAGTGAGCGCGTCGGCGGTTTGTACGACTTCCTGTTTTTCCTTCTCCGCTTTTGCTTTCTCAGGCTTGAGCTCGGTTTGAGCCTTGGCTTCGAAGGTTTTTAGAAGACTGTTGTACGCGTCGAGTATTTCTTTTTTGGTGCTGGTCGCTGTGATACCCGAACTGCCCTCTGCTTTAGTGGTCATTGGCCGTCTCCATGAATGACTGCTGATCGAACCGGTTGTGCTCGAAACTTCTGCCCGAAAAAGCCCACCCCCTCGCTTATATAGCGGAAAGCAGCGTGAAATCAAGGCAAGGTTTTTTCGTCGGCTACGCCCGGTTGGGACCTGTCGATCCCATCTCTACCGCCGCTCACATCCCGGCAAGTAGAAATCGAAGGAATGGGACGTGGAGTTTCCCGCGGGAGACGAAAAGGTGCACTGATACAAGGAAAAATGGCTGGACACTGGCAGCAAGCAAACATAAAAAAAGAAGCGGAGTATAAAAGTACCCCGCTTCGTTTTTTTGTTTCGAAACAAAAAATATGCCCGGAGGACTCGTTTTCGAACGATCCAAATGGCATTAACCTTTTGAACCCTTCCCAAGTTTTACACCCCTAAAAATCGAAGTTTTTAACCTCAAACTTTTCTTTTACAGTGACCGGCCGATCATAGCCTGCAAACCCGCATGAATGCTACATCGCTTTTTAAAATCGTTAAAGATGTAATGCCACAGATTATTCTACGCTACCTTGATTTTCCGCACCATTATCCCGTAATGTTGAAGCGTCCTGAGGAGGGCCTGCAACAGGTTTGCTCGAATAAAGAAGTCCGGCAAGTACGAATACCTCCAGGTTGTCGAAAACCAACGGGTCGGCACCAAGGTCAACCAACGGGTTATCGCAACCCTTGGCAGGCTCGATCAAATGCATTCCAGGGGGGAGGTCGAAACCCTGGTTCGCTCGCTTGCACGTTTTTCCGAACAGGCCCTCCTGATCCTGTCCGGCAGGAGCGACCTTTGCGCCGAATCAATAAGCATAGGCCCGGCTCTGCTGTTCGAGCGGCTGTGGAATGATCTGGGGATTATGAAGGTCCTCCAGGGGCTTCTTTCCGATGTAAAGACCCTGAGCCCCGTTGTGGAAAGAATCCGGGAGCGGTTCAACGTTGCAAGGTTCTGTGTTGTTGCCGACAGGGGCATGATCAGCAAAGACACCATCGGGGAGTTCGAAAAACCGGGGAACAAGGTCCCTTACATTCTCGGCACTCGCATGCGAAACGTCAAAGTGCAGGAAGTCCGGGTGGAGAACCGCCGCCATATCGTCTGCCTCAACCCGAAGCAGGCCCGAAAGGACGCCGCTGAGCGGGAATCGATCCTTGCCGGCCTCGAAGCGCAACCAAAGGCCCCGAAAGCCTCGTTGGAAACAAAGGATACCGGCGCTATCTCAAGTTTGAGAAGGGCAGCGCGACCATCGATCCGGCAAGGGTGAAACAGGAAGCACGTTTTGACGGCAAATGGGTCCTCAGGACCAACACCCGCCTTTCCGCGCGGAATGTGGCGCTCAAATACAAAGAATCATGGCAGGTGGAACACACGTTCCGCGCCATGAAGTCCGTCCTGGAGACCCGCCCCGAGGCCATAAGGGGCCATGTGTTTTGCAGCTTTTTGGCCCTCATGCTCAAAAAGGAACTATACCGCCGCCTGGAAGAGTCCGGGCACAGCTTCGAGTGGGCGCAAATCAAGCAAGACCTCATGGCCCTCACTGAAACGGTGATCGAAGAACAGGGAGAGCGCCTGGCCGTTCGCAGCCAATGCAAGGGAGTCTGCGGCAAGGTGTTCCAATCCGTGGGCGTGGCGATCCCTCCCCACCATCCGCGAGCTCTGATTCCGTTTTTAAAGAGCAAAAATGTAGTGCCGAGAAAGTCAAATTCTGGTCTATGCTACTGAATTTACAACACTATTTTCTAAGTACTGTTAAAGATGAGCTTGCCCCTATTGGCGCCCTACAAGGTCGAGCAGGATCTTCAGCGGGATTGCAGGGAACAGCAGGAAAAGGAAGTTCAAGCAAAACGGTGCCTGATCATATCTCACTGTTCATTACATGGGTTTTTTCCGGACATCGGATTCAGGATCTCCGCTTTAATGGTCAATTGCTCGATCTCATTGGGTCGTAGATGCCTTGGCGGGCCGTATTGTCTCACATTCTTCTTACACGTCACCTCCGTAACGGCCAGTTTGTATTTGGAGACAGTCAGAGCCTTTCTAGTCTTGAGCCATTTGCGGAATTTATTGGCGCTATCATAAGATGGGAAATAAAGAGGCTGATCTTCATCCTCTTCCATTAGGCTTAAAATCTTGCCCTGGCCATGGTGAACCCGACCAACTGCAATTGTATAAACCGTGGCTAGCACGTCCCTGTAACCCACCAGTGTAACCTCGGACGTACCCGATGCCGGGCCCGAACCGCTCTGGTATATGACAGTTTGGAGCCCCTCTTCCAATTCCTGATCCCCATTAACCACATGTCGCAATACGTAATCAAAAGTAAGTTGACATTTTATGGGATCAGCCGTTTTCTTAAAATAAACCAATCCGAAATCGATCTTTGCATCGCCGGGTTCAACGGGGCTTCCCTTGTCTTCAATAGTCAGCGGGCCTACCACTGCCACTCTTTTATGATGTACTTGATCACGGGCCACTTTGATTTCAAAATCCACACTGAAAGTCCCCGCCAAATCGACACCAATTACGCTTTCTTCTTGCAGTTCGGCTACTTGCTTATCATCATAGATGTGGCCTGCGAGAACGATATAGCGTTGCCTTAACACTCTCTCTTCCTGAATCGACTTGGTCCTTGAAAATCTGGGATTGACGCTCACAGATACGGGAATCGCATTTCCCGAACCTATAGACATACCCAGTTCTTCGGTGGAACTCTGGGTATGGGAGACTTTGCCTAAATCAACATTATCATAGTGTGTGTCGAACCTATTCCAAGATTCAAAATCCGCTTGGCTTTTCTGATCCATTTTAAGCTTTACTACGAGTTCGTTTATTCGATCCGCTGGACCGCAAAGTGGCTTTCTTATCCCCAAGGGAGTGGGTTTTCCAATCGAGTTTTTACCAACCGCAAAGACAATCCGTTTTTTGAAATTGGTCTTGTCCCATACTGTATCACTGTTCTTCTGGTTGACTTGTCCCGTCAATTCATCAAGAAATTCTTTGTAGGGTTTGCCTTCCGTCCTGGCTCCTACTTCCTCGATAAGCGCCTGCTCACCCTCCGGTGCGAGTTGTAATAGAAGATTTTTCGGCGGGTCAGACGGAGGCGCATCCATGGCAAAGGCCGATGTGGTAACGGCATCTTTTTCGGCCGGTCCCCACTGAGCATCCTTATATCTTCTCATCAATTGCGGAGTAGTGCTGCACCCGCATACAAATACGAGCAACGACAAAAAAATGATGAAATTTCTCTTCATGGTTTCTCTCTGTTAGCCACAGGGCACGGGTTCATGGTGGTGGCCGACCAAGCAGAGCTTTAACTCTTTGGGCGCAGGAATACCACCACCGAACGTCCTTCTACCGTATAATGATCCGAGTCAGGGCTCGGCCCGCCCGCTAAGATAATATCGTTTGGACTGGCACAGGAAGTGTCGATAACCCTTTCCCACTGCTGAGGCTCGCCTTGTTGCAATTTAAAGCTGAGCGAATCCCAGTAAGCATTAATCATGACATATAGATCATCATCGTCGGCTCCCCTTCCGTCGAGGAAGAAAGCCAAGGTTCGGCAATGGGCGGAGAGGTCACACGGTCCCTCAGTGCCGTACCATCTCACTGCGTTCCGCCAATAACCGGAACGGCAAAGCGAAGGATGCTCCTTGCGGAAAGCGATCATTTTCTTGAAAAAGTCAAACACATCTTGGTTTGTCTGCTTGAGGTCCCAGTTGATCCACGTGACCGGTGAGTCGATATTGTACGGATTACGGTAGCCTTGTTGGTGCTGCATGAATTCATCGCCCATCAGTATCATGGGGGTCCCGTTCGAGAGCATTAGCAGTGTGCAGAAATTCTTGATCTGGCGCTTGCGCAGCGTCGCAACTGCGGGAGGGATGTTGCTGATGCCGGGATGTCCGCAGTCCCAGCCGTACTGAGGGTAATCATCGCCGTCTGTGGGGTGGGTGAAACAGACCAGGTCCCCCATTCGCAAGCCGTCGTGGGAGGCGATATAGTTGATACTCTGGCATGGATGCATCGAGTAGGGCAGAGAATCGGGAAAAAGATCGCTGCTGCCATAGAGACTCGACATCAGCGTCCCTATCTGACCAAAATCCCCCTTCACGAACCGCCTCAGACAATCACGGTACCGGCCGTTCCACTGGTGCCATACGCGGCCGGGGAACTTCGCATTCTCCATGCTCCACTGTTCAGCGATGAGCCGCACCTTGTTGAGTACCGGGTCCGCGGCAATCTCATCGAATAGAGGAGCGTCTTCAGCAAACCCGCGGACATTGCCCTCCGTGTCCACGGCGAGTACGGACGCAATATCGAAGCGGAAGCCGTCCACATGCATCTCCTCGACCCAATAACGCATGCTGTCAAGCACCAGGCGCCGGACTGCTGCATTAGAAGCCAGAATGGTATTCCCAGTACCGGTCCAGTTGCTGTAAGGAGCCAAGGAGTTGTCTTTTTCGATCATGTAATAGCTGCTGCTGTCAATTCCTTTGAAAGAGTATATGGGGCCGTTTTGGTCTCCCTCTGTAGTATGGTTGTAAACAACGTCGAGCAGGACTTCCATCCCGGCGGCATGAAGGGCTTTCACCATTTCGCGGAACTCGTTCTTCTGCGCGCTCGCTTCAGGGCTTGTGAAATAGGCATGGTGCGGCGCAAAGAAGTTTAGTGTCATGTATCCCCAGGCACTTCCTTCCTGAGGATCGAATTGGAATACCGGCATAAGCTCTACGGCTGTCACGCCGAGTTCCTCAAGGTGGGGGATCTTCTGAATCACACCACGGTAGGTGCCACAAAGGCCTTCAGGCAGACTTGAGTTGAGGTTCCGGGTGAAGTGGCCTACGTGGAGTTCGTAGATGACCAGGCTTTGCCCATGCCGCTGAGGCCTGTCGTCTTCCCAGTTGAAGCTGTCCCTCTCTATAAGAAGTCGTCCCAAAGGGGCACTTCCCTCGTTGGAACCGCTCCCGCATGCTGCCGCGCGGCTAAAATTGGGCGGGAAGTAGACGGACTGCGCATAAGGATCCAGAAGAACCTTATCTCTGTCAAAATTGTGCCAATCGAATCCAAATCCCGGGCTGGACTTCGGGCCGTCCACCCGGTACCCGTAATATCTCGCGTCGTTCATGTCTGAGGCCCTGATCCTCGCATGCCAGATTCGTCCGGTCTTGTTGAGGTATTGGTCGAAAGCATAAATGAAGCAAGGTCGATAGAGATCGTCTGCGTAGCAGCAAAGCGTCACTTGGTCAGCGTGCTTTGAATAGAGTGCAAAATTCCAAGCTTGTTGATTCCCTATCCAGGTCGCGCCGAGGTGCTCAGGCGAGCCATATTGCCTTTCCCATTGGTTTTCAGGCATCTCCCCAGCCTCCTTTCTTTATGCATTGCCATCCTGCTGCGCTTTATCTCTAAAGCCCGATGGAAAGCGCAGCGATCAGATGCACCGGCGCCAATGCGGCCCATACCCCCATCGACTTGGAAGCGTTTCACTCAAGGGACTGGATTCGACAACCAGCAATCAATCCATAATCCTCCAGCTCGGTCTCCACGGAGCCGTTCACCATGACATCGATCAGGAAGGGGCTCTCGCGACGGAACGCGATCTCCACCGCCTGATTCAGATCTTGCGCGCTGGGGGCTGCCGCAGCAGGTGCTCCCAAGCCTTTGGCGATACACAGCAGGAGCCGATTGGGACTCCGGAAACTTTACTCATCCATGCCCCTATTGATCCGCAGTTTTGCTGCGAGGCGTTGCTTTATTGACCAAGTAACCGCCGTTACTGATGCCAAGCAGGGCAAGCATTCCCTGGCTCAGGGTGGGCAGTTCGAGTATTTTGTCCGGCGGCGCGTCAAACATGATAGCCAGAGCCACTGCGTAAGAAAGCGCCAGAACGAGCGTGAAGAAGAACATCTGAACCTTTCCCAAGTCCAGGTGGCCCGCATCCCCGGTTTCTTCCGTTGCGAACATGTCAGACAAGCTGGCTTTGTCGATGGATTTATTCACGATCAATAGGCCCCTGCTGTCCAAGTCCTGCTTATCGATGCCCCGTTGGACAGCCGCTCTCTGCAGCGCGAATTCCTGTTGTGCGGCGTCTGGAGTCTTGAATTCTTTGCTGCTCTTGATGAGGGGGGAGCCGATGAGGGAAACCGTACTGATGCCCATCAAGGTCCACAACTCCGGCTGGAGTGCTATGGCCAGCGGATTGTCGTATATCTTGCTAAGGTTGTAGAGGGCGGCGGCGAAGTAGCCTGAAAGGATGATGACTGTCCAAAGGATCATCTGGAACCTGGAAAGGCTCATCTTGTTTCTTGGGTCGATGAGAAGTCCCGACAGGCGGCGAGTCAGGCCGTGCCCGACGATCACGATAAATAGTGTCATGAGCACTAAGATCAGAAGCCAGGAGAAAAGCCTGGACACTGGGGCAAGCAGCCACCCGAACAGCGGCATACCTACTGCGATGACGACAACTGCGGCGGTATGTGACCGTTTCCAATTCGATTCTGGCGATGCATTTCCCATGGCGGACTCCTCAATGGAAGACGGCGTAGCTGCTGTAGCAAACCTCCTGAATCTTGTCCGAGAGTTTCTCGCTTTGGAAATTTGGGGCTTGCCCACCCATATAATGCTGCGGGCAGCTTGTGGATGCTGCTATAGCTAAAGATGGCAACAATACGAGGATTACTGAGATGGCAAGGAAACGCGGTTTCATACTTCACCTCCAAAAGGGCAAAGCACAAGTCGTGTGGTTCCAGCCATTGATCAATTTGGTGCGTGAAGCTGGTGGAAACTATGGCAACTGCCTGCCTCGGCGAGTTTTCTTCGGTGATTATGCGGCCAACTGCCCCGCTGTAGCGATTGCTGCGTGCGCTGTCGGAATTTGATGGATATGTAGCCTGATGCTCCCATATCAGAAATAGGTTTCAAAAAGGTTACATCACGACAGCGGTTAGGCAAGGCTAAGATGATGCAGGGGCAGGATTTGCAGAAAATGACCTGTTGAAAAAATTTTCGTGGTCAACGTCGGAGGCAAATTTTGGGAAATGGGTACCGCGCAAACAGGACTGATGACCTCCGGGCAGGCGCTGGGTAATCTTGGCGTGTAGTTACACGGGAGAATAAACGCCACTGAGGGCTGAGGTAAAAATTAACACTACTACGTTAAGTACTTGACATTTTTTGTTTTGCTGTCCTATCTCATCGATCGCTGTGAATACGGCTTTGTAATATGGAACAAAATGTTCCATGCATCGACTTCACCTCTTCTTCCAGCAGCAAACAGACAATTGAAAATTATTTCTACCCTAAGCCCGGCACTTGAGTTTAGTGCCCCTGCAAGGCTTGTTTGTGCCGCATTATGTCTTAATAAGGACTGAGATTAACCTTTATCACAAAATCTTGATGCTGCCCGGAACCGGTGGAGGAGATGAATTGAAAGCGCTTGCATGCCGTTCATGGCTTATATTTCTGTGGACGATAGTCGCGTTCGGTTGCGCGAGTACAGCCGGGCAGCGGCCGGCCGTCACCTTGTCAACGGTCGAGAGCGAATCCCAGGTACTCCGGAGTGGTGATGGGGCCAGGGCGGTATCTCCCCAAATAGGTCCGGAATCGACGCTATCCGACTATCTCGGGTATGCCGCGCTTAACAATCCCGGCCTGGAGGCGGCGTTCAACCGGTGGAAGGCCGCATTGGAGAAGATCCCCCAGGTAAGTGCCATGCCCGACCCCCGATTCACCTACGGCTATTTCATCCAGGCGGTTGAAACCCGGGTTGGGCCCCAGAGACAGAGGTTTGGAATTTCCCAGGTTTTCCCGTGGTTTGGCAAGCTCAACCTGCGCGGCGATCGCGCCGCTCGTGCCGCCGGCGCCGAGGAGCAACGCTTCCAGGCCGCGAAGTTCAAACTCTTTTATCAAGTAAAGAACTACTACTATGAATATTATTACCTCTCCCGCGCTATAGCCATAACCGAGCAAAACCTGCAACTGCTTCGCTATTTTGAAAACGTGGCTCGCAGTAAGTACTCCGCCGGGCTTCTTTCCTACAGTGACGTTGTCAAGGCCCAGGTAGAGCTTGGCAAGATCGAGGACAGTCTCCGTGCCCTGAAGGAACTCCGCGTCCCCCAGTCCGCAAAGTTGAATGCGGTTCTCAACCGGAGCGGGGCGGGAGTGCTTCCCTGGCCCACGGAAATCACCGAGCAACCGGCGCTTTTTTCGGACGAGCAACTGCTGACGCATCTAAAGGAGGCGAACCCCACCCTCAAGGCACTGGATTTTGCAGCCGCCGGCGAGCAGGTGGGAATCGAGCTCGCAAAGAAGGAGTACTTCCCTGATATCACCCTCGGCGTGGAAGTAATAGACACGGAGTCCGCCGTGGCGGCCAATGTCCGCGACAGCGGAAAAGACCCCGTTGTCGCCACTGTTTCCATCAACCTGCCGATATGGCTAGAAAAATACCGCGCGGGGGAAAGAGAAGCCGTGGCGCGCTACGTTGCAGCCCGCAAAGAGAGGGAAGACGGGGAAAACACCCTTGTAGCCGATCTCAAGATGGCGCTCTATGGCTTCAGGGACGCGGAGAGAAAGATCGATCTTTACAAAAATGCACTGATCCCGAAGGCGCAGGAATCAATCCGGGTTATAATGCAGGGATTCGAAGCCGGGAACAGGAGCTTCCTCGATCTGGTGGATGCGGAAAGATCTCTGCTGGAGTTTCAGCTCACCTACGAAAGATCAATTGCCAATCGGGCGCAAAGACTGGCCGAGCTGGAAATGCTGATGGCCGGTGACTTCGGTCCCGAAAATCCTACCTCGCACGGCAAAACCGGCCCGACTGAAAAGACCGAATCAAGCGAGGGCATTACACGATGAGAAAAAGGCGCTTCGCAGCACTTTCCGTATTTTTCCTGGTGGCGGTGTTTGTCGCATTTTTTGTCGGCCGCGCCTCCATGGTTGCAGGCATGAAATCCGATACCGCAGGGCAGAGTACCGACCCGGCCATGCACCAGGACCGGGACCAGCAAGCCGGGGCGCACGATCAGCACGCGGCGGGCCAGGCGCCGGGAAGCGATCATTCGCAGGCCGTGCACGCGGCATCGCAGGGGAAGCGAAAAATCCTCTACTGGCGTGCTCCGATGGACCCCAACTACATATCGGACAAGCCCGGCAAGTCACCCATGGGCATGGACCTGGTGCCGGTCTACGAAGACGAGGTCTCCGGTGGCGGGCAGAAGAGCGGTCCGGGCGGCGAAAAAACAGGGGCCGCCGGAACCGGGCAAGTCAAAAAGGAAGGGAAGCGAAAAATCCTCTACTGGCGCGCTCCGATGGACCCCAACTACATATCGGACAAGCCCGGTAAGTCACCCATGGGCATGGATCTGGTGCCGGTCTACGAAGACGAGGTCTCCGGTGGCGGGCAGAAGAGCGTGCCGGGCGGCGAAAAAACAGTGGCCGCCGGAACCGGGCAAGCCCAAAAGGAGGGGAAGCGAAAAGTCCTCTACTGGCGCGCGCCGATGGACCCCAACTACAAATCCGACAAGCCCGGCAAGTCACCCATGGGCATGGACCTGGTGCCGGTCTACGAAGACGAGGTTTCCGGTGGCGGACAGAAGAGCGTGCCGGGCGGCGAAAAAACAGTGGCCGCCGGAACCGGGCAAGGCAAAAAGGAGGGGAAGCGAAAAATCCTCTACTGGCGCGCTCCGATGGACCCCAACTACATATCGGACAAGCCCGGCAAGTCGCCCATGGGCATGGACCTGGTGCCGGTCTATGAAGACGAGGTCTCATCCGGCCAGGTTAATATCAGCCCGGCAGTCGTCCAGCAGATCGGGGTCACGACGACCGAAGTCAAAAAAGGGCCTTTTCACAAGACCATCACCACTTATGGGACTTCCACCTGGAACGAGGGCAGCCTTGCGGCCATGAACGCCAAGATCGACGGGTGGATAGAAAAGCTGAACGTAAACGAGACGGGGCAGATGGTCAAAAAAGGGCAGCCGCTGGTCGAAATCTATTCACCGCAGCTTCTAACTGCCCAGCAGGAATACCTCTCCGCCCTGGCGGACGCGCGCTCGGTTGGTAAGAGTTCATACGGCTATATCGCGGAAGCAAGCCGCCAGTTGCCCGAGGCCGCCCGCATGCGCCTTAAGCTCTGGGACATAAGCGACGCGCAGATAGCGGAATTGAGGAAAACGGGCAAAGTGCGCAGGACGTTGATCCTCCACGCGCCCATAGACGGCATAGTGACCGAGCGGGATGTCGTTGCCGGAGAGTATGTGAAGGCAGGACAGAACCTGGCCAGAATTGCCGATCTGCGGCCTATCTGGCTCATGGTTTCGCTATACGAGGACGAGATTCCGCTGGTCAAAAAGGGCATGAAGGCCAGTGTCAACTTCGATTCACTTCCGGGCGAGACTTTCCAGGGCACGGTTGGCTACCTCTATCCGTACCTCAAGGGCAAATCGCGCACGGCCGAGGCCCGGGTGGTGCTGCCGAACACGAAAGAGGAAATACTCCCACAAATGTACGGTACTGTTAAGATCAGCGTGCCGGTGAGCGCCGAGGCCCTTCAGGTGCCGAATAACGCAGTGATTCGGGCTTCCTCGACCGACAACGTTGTTTTCGTTGCCCTGGGTGAGGGCCGGTTCAGCGGGCGCAAGGTTGTCGTGGGACCCCTCGGGGATAACGAAATGCTGATGATCAAGGCGGGCCTGCGGCAGGGCGAACGGGTGGTAACGTCGGCCCAGTTTCTGCTTGATTCCGAAAGCCAGCTCCGGGAAGCCATACAGGCCATGCTTTCCCACGGAGGGCATGGCAAGTGATCTCTTCTGCAATTGACTGGTCGGTACGAAATCGTTTCCTGGTTCTGGTGCTGACCGCTCTGTTCATTCTGGGCGGAGTGTGGATAGTTTTCCATACTCCTGTCGATGCCATACCGGACCTGTCGGATACCCAGGTTATCGTATATACGCAGTTTCAGGGCCAGAGTCCCCAGGTGGTGGAGGACCAGGTGACCTATCCCCTGACGACTGCCATGCTTTCGGTCCCCAAGGCAAAGATCGTCCGCGGCTACTCCTTTTTCAATTTTTCACTGGTCTACGTGATCTTCGAAGACGGTACCGACCTCTACTGGGCCAGGAGCAGGGTCCTGGAGTACCTCAATTACGTGCTTCCGCAGCTTCCCACCGGGGTCTCGCCCCAGCTCGGCCCCGATGCGACCGGAGTCGGCTGGGTTTACGAGTATGCCCTTGTCGACAGGACAGGCAAGAATTCGCTCCACGAGCTGAGGTCCCTCCAGGATTGGTTTTTGCGCTACCAGCTCCAGACCGTTCCGGGAGTTTCGGAAGTCGCGAGCATCGGGGGATACGTCAAGCAGTACCAGGTGGAGGTGGACCCCAACAAGCTTGCGGACTACAAGATCAGCATCAGCCAAGTGCGCCGTGCCCTTACGCGCTCGAATAACGACGTGGGAGGCCGGCTGGTCGAACGGGCCGAAACAGAGTACATGGTGCGCGGGCTGGGTTACGTGAAAAGCCTCGATGACCTGCGGAAGGTGCCGATAGGGCTTGACCCCGACGGCAGGCCCGTTCTGCTGAGCCAGGTTGCGAGCATACATCTCGGCCCGGAGCTTCGGCGGGGACTCGCCGACCTCGACGGCGAGGGTGATGTCGCCGGTGGCGTCATTATTATGCGCTTCGGGGAAAACGCCCTCCAGGTGATCAAGGCCGTCAAGGCGAAGCTTGAAGATCTCAAGAGCGGCCTGCCGGAAGGCGTGGAGATCGTACCGGTTTATGACCGCTCGGTCCTTATCGAGCGAAGCATCAGCTTCCTTCGCGAAAAACTGGTCGAGGAACTCATTACCGTATCGCTGGTGTGTATCCTGTTCCTGTACCATTTCCGAAGTGCGCTCGTGGCAATAGTCATGCTGCCGCTCGGGGTGATGGCCGCGCTCATCTGCATGTATTTTCAAGGGCTCAACAGCAACATCATGAGCCTCGGGGGCATAGCAATCGCGATGGGGGCCATGGTCGATTCAGCCATCATCATGATCGAAAACACCCACAAGAAAATGGAAAGGGACTACGACAGGCACCGGCACTGGCAGGTGATTGTCGGGGCGTCCAAGGAGGTGGGGCCGTCTCTTTTCTGGTCGCTGCTGGTGTTGACCGTTTCGCTTCTGCCCATTTTCTCGCTGACCGGGCAGTCCGGACGGCTTTTCAAACCGCTTGCCTTCACGACCACCTACACGATCGGGTCGGCGGCCTTCCTTGCCGTTCTGCTTGCGCCGGTGCTGATGGGGTACTTCATCCGCGGCCGCATTCGACCGGACATCGAAAACCCGATAACCAGGTTTCTCATCTGGGTTTATCACCCGGTCGCGGAGTTCGTGCTCCGCTTCAGAAAGACCGTGCTCCTGCTGGCTCTGCTGGTCATGGCGAGCGCCGTTTTTCCGCTGATGCACCTGGGCTCGGAGTTCATGCCGCCTTTGGACGAAGGCGACCTGCTTTACATGCCCACGACATTGCCCGGAATTTCGATCACCAAGGCCAAGCAGCTTTTGGAGCAAACCGACCGCATCATCAAGACCTTTCCGGAGGTCAAGTCGGTTTTCGGCAAAATCGGGCGGGCCGATACGGCGACCGACCCGGCCCCGCTCAGCATGATCGAAACGGTGATCCAGCTTCATCAGGACGAAAGCAGGTGGCGCACGGTCCACGAAGACCGTTGGTACTCCGCCAGGGCCCCGGAGTGGGCGAAAAAGGGACTCCGGTACATCTGGCCGGAAAAGCGCCACATAACTCCGGAGGAGCTGGTAGAGCAGTTGAATGACGCGATCCACTTCCCAGGGCTTGTGAATGCGTGGACCATGCCGATCAAGACAAGGATCGACATGCTGAGTACCGGCATCAAGACCCCGGTCGGCATCAAGCTCATGGGACCCGATCTGTCCACGCTCGCGAAGCTGGCAAAAGACGTGGAAGCCGTCGTGGCCAAGATTCCGGGTACCCGCTCCGTCATCGCCGAGCGCGTGATGGGCGGCTATTACATGGACTACACGATCGACCGCGATGCGGCCGCCCGCTATGGCCTGACCGTGCAGGACATCGAGGACGTGATCCAGTCCGCCCTCGGCGGCATGAAGGTGACGGCCACGGTCGAGGGACTCGAACGGTACCCCGTCAACCTGCGCTACATGCGCGACTATCGAAACGACGTCAACGCGCTCCAGCGGGTGCTCGTCCCTGTTCCGACCGGGGCCCAGATACCCCTTTCGGAAGTCGCCCACTTCAGCATTCACCAGGGGCCGCCATCGATCAAAACCGAGGCTTCGCGAAAGACCGCCTGGCTCTACGTGGACCTCGACACCTCCGATATCGGCGGCTACGTGGCGCGGGCGCAGAAGGTGGTTTCCGAAAAGATAAAATTGCCGCCCAAGTACAATATCGTCTGGAGCGGCCAGTTCGAATACATGATGCAGGCAAGGGAAAGGCTGATGCTCGCGGTCCCGGTGACGCTGGTTATTATCTTCCTGCTGCTCTACTTCAACACGGGATCGTTCTCGAAGGTGGTGCTGGTGATGCTGGCCGTGCCGTTCTCGCTCGTGGGCTCGTTCTGGCTCCTGTACTTGCTCGGCTACAATCTTTCGGTTGCCGTGTGGGTGGGGCTTATCGCACTTGCAGGCCTGGACGCCGAAACCGGCGTGGTGATGCTGCTCTACCTCGAGCTGGCATACGGGCTCTGGAAGAGCCTTGGCAGGATGAACACGGCCGGGGACCTCAAACAGGCCATTTACCACGGCGCGGTCAAGAGGATCAGGCCGAAGGTCATGACGGTGGCCGCAATCCTTGCAGGCCTTTTGCCCATAATGCACGGCGTGGGGACGGGTTCGTCGGTAATGAAGCGTATAGCGACACCGATGGTGGGCGGGGTCGTCACTTCCCTTTTGCTGGAGCTGGCAATCTATCCGGTACTCTACTTTTACCTGAGGCGGGGGGCGCTGCAGCCGAGCCTCGAGCCTACGTCCACGGACGAAATCCACGAATCGGCCTAGGGTACGGGACGAGGACCGGGGAGCATTTCGAAGCGATGCACTCCCCCCCGTCCGTTTTCTCTATTGGTGCGGCCCGGTTCCGGCCGGCCCGCTTGATGGGGGATGGATCAGATCTCGGAGGCCGTTGCCTCGGTTTTGGTCCTGATGCGGTAGATCTTTTCCACCGGGAGCACCGCGATCAGGCCGTCTCCCTTCACTCCGGTCGATGCTGATTCGAGAATGGCCTGGACAATCGAATCGACTTTATCTTTCAGGGTAAAGATTTCTATGCGCGAACTGGACGAGAGCCAGTCGTTCGAGAAGAATTTTTTGTGCTCGCCATAGCCCTTGACGTGGCTGACCGTAATCCCCTTTACTCCCATGTCGCGAAGGCTTTGCTCAACCTTGCCCAACTGAAGGTTTGGAATAATTGCGGTGATTTTTTTCAGTTCCATTCCGTCTCCTTTGCCCGGCAGCGGGTTTAGACACCCGGATTCAGTCCACGTGCGGAGGCGCCTCGCTCAGGCCACAGCGGCAGCACGGTCCTCCGTACGTTTCGACGATGTTCCTCGTAAGCGGCAATCCCAGCCCTGCTTCTTCTTTATTGGGCCGTGAAAAACGGATTAAGAATTTTCTCTTTCTTACCGGGTGGAATGCCGGGGCCGGAGTCCGCGATTTGCCCGGAGCAGGGCATGCTCCGGGATTTTCGAGACCGAATGCCGGCATGCCTCGATCAATCCAATTCTACTATCATAACCGAAATATTATCGTAGCCGCCCTTGCTGTTGACCTCGTTAACAAGCGAAACGGCGAGATGATTGCGTGAGAGAACATTGGAGAAGTTCCTTACACATAATACCTCGTTTGCTCCACCAGCGGAATGGCTTCCACCTATCAAAGTCCAGGAAGAGGAAGAGGAAACGGCGGTTTGCCCTATTGTCCAGACCAAAGTTGAAGAAAATTAAGGTGGATCGATTTTATAAACCGACCTCTTTGTGAAACAAAATCGTGCTATATTCATTTCGCCCACCCGGAGGATAGGGCAACGCCGGGGGGCAATGTTGTTGACTTTAAGCTCCTCCCCCTTTGATGGGGGAGGCAGGGTGG
>LUZZ01000468.1 GCA_001603845.1 Syntrophobacterales bacterium Delta_01
GCGCCTGATTCAAGCCTCCTGAGGCACCATCTGGGGGGATCTGCCGCTGCCTTTCGGCGAAGCGTGTCGACGGTTGCGGCATTATGCTTTCTATCCCTGTTCATTTCCGCGTTCCAAGCTCAGGCGAGGACCGACGGCATGGATTTTCCGGGCTCTTTGGCTTCATTGCCTTACGGCCTGGAGGACCCGACGCGGGGATTTTCCGCTCCGCCGGCCGTTTTGCCATCGCCACCTGATGCTCTGCCGGGATCCCCCAAGGTGCTTTGGAGAAACAGAATCCAGATACCCATCAATGAACCGCTTATCAAAAAGTACATCCGCTTCTATCAGGGGGAGGGCCGTAGTACGGTTCTGGATGCCCTCGACAATGCCAGAACATGCCTTCCACAGATGACTGAAATTCTGGAAAGCTATGGCGTGCCCGGCGAACTGGTATGGGTCGTTTTGGTCGAAAGCCGGTTCGAAAGACACGCATCGAACAAGGGAGCGGTTGGTTATTGGCAGTTGATGGCGGGAACAGCCAGGGATATGGGGTTGAGGGTCGACCGGTGGGTCGATGAGAGGAAAGACCCCATAAAGTCCACCAAGGCTGCCGCTAAGTACTTGAAACTTCTTTATGAAAGGTATGACTCATGGTTGCTGGCACTTGCCGCGTACAACGCGGGAGCCGTGCCGGCTTCATGCGTGGCGGGAAGCCGCTGCGTAAAGGATGGGGAGCTTTACGGGCGAAAGTTGCCCGCGCGTTTCAGGGCGTATGTTTCGAAAGTCATGGCTGCGGTCGCAGTATTGCGCGAGCCAGAAAAGTATGGGTTTGAGAGTCCCAAATACATTAAGCCTAAGGGCTTCGATCCGGTGATGGTCAGATCTCCGTTGAAGCTCAAAGAGATTGCCAATTGGATAGATGTCCCGGTTAGGCAACTTAAGGAACTCAACCCCTCGCTACGCCGGGACGCGGTGCCTCCCGATTCCGGATTTGCACTGCGTTTGCCTTCGGGATCAAGAGAAAAGTTTAAGTTCGCCTATGATGTGCACACCCGAAGGTAGACCCGACAAAGAGCAATGGCGCCTCATGGTCAGTTCTCTTCGAAAGTGTAACAAAAAGAGCCCGTATGAGTATTAGGATGCTGGCCGTAGAGCTTTACCGGGTGATGAAGGAAGTCAAAAAGCTCGAAAAAGAGCTGAAAGGCTTGACGCCCGGTTCAGCGGCGGAACGCGAGCTGGAAAGGAAGCTGTTGGAAGCCAGGGCCGAAGAGACCCGGCTGAAAAACATGCTCGAAGGCGCCAAAAGCAAGTAGCCCGAGAGCGCTTTCCCGGTAACGGTTCCGGGCGATGCCCGGCCTCCGAAAGGAGCCGCCGGCCGGTTTGCAAGCTAAGAGAGGAACAGAAAAAGGCCTTCCGCCCCCTCGGAAGGCCTTTTCCTCGTTTTACACACTTTTTATTTTCGCAACGCCGCCGTCGTCTTCCAACCTGCCTGCCGCAGCGGTCCCGTACCGGGCGGCCCCCCGCGTTATGCCTTCCACTCTTCCACGACCGGATTGCGCAGCACCCCGATTTTTTCGATTTCGACTTCCACGACGTCCCCGTGTTGGATGCGGCCGACGCCCTTGGGGGTCCCGGTGGCGATGATATCGCCGGGCATCAGCGTGAAATTTTTGGATATGAACGCGATGGTCCGGGCCACGGAAAAGATCATCATGGATGTGTTGGAGTCCTGGACAGTCTTGCCGTTCAGGCGGCACTGGATTGCCAGATCCTGGGGATCTCCCACCTCCCGGGGCGAAACGATTCGGGGGCCGACGGGGCCGAAGGTGTCCAGGGACTTTCCACGGAACCACCCGGTGCGGTCGGCGATCTGGATGTTTCGCTGGCTCACGTCGTTCATGCAGGTGTAGCCGAATACGTAATCCAGGGCCTCTCCGGCGGTCACCTTTCTGCACTTCCTGCCGATGATCACCGCCAGTTCGGCTTCGTAGTCGGTCCGCAGGTCGTCGAATCCGTAGCCGAGCAGAAACGAGGGGATCACGATGGATTCCCACGGCCCGATGAGTACGTTGGGAGTCTTGGCGAAAAGGACCGGTTCTTCCGGGACATCCGGCGCGTAGCCGCCCATCTTGACCGAATAGCTGTCGGACAGGTGGCTGCGGTAGTTGATCCCCAGCGCTATGATCTTGCTGGGGTTCAGCTCGTACGAGCTGTTGTTGTTGGAAACCGGTAACGTTACCATGCGCTCCTCGGTGAAAAAGATGGAAACGGCGGGAACGACGGTGGCCGGTTCCGCCGCCGGCTATTACTTTTCGGGCACCGTGGGCATGGAGATTTTCCGGTAGCCGGCCGGAATCTCGAAAAGCGAATCCTCCACGGGACCTTCCTTGACATTGCGGTATATCATGGTAACTTCGGCATCTTCTACCTT
>LUZZ01000081.1 GCA_001603845.1 Syntrophobacterales bacterium Delta_01
CAGATGTGTATAAGAGACAGGGATTATAGTGCCGGTCATACGTGGAAGTGCAATCCCGAAGAGACGTGCAGGCAAAGAGGCGCTTACAAATTATGAAGTAGAGATTCGTTTGCAAACAGGGGTTTCACGCGCCGGCCCGCCCCGGTGCTAAAAAAGATGTACGTTCACTTCGGTTCCCCTGTCATAGCCTTCCACGTGTTCCGGCACGATCACGTAACCTTCCGCCCTGGCGAGAAGACTTATGGCGCCCGATTTGCCGAATATCGGCAGCGCCTCCGGCAGGCCGGGAACGTTCCGGTCGATTGCTACGGGGATAAAATCGGTCCGCCCGTGTACGGACGGCATCCGGCGATTGAGCACCGCGCGGAAAGCCGATTGGCGGCTCCATTCCGCTCGACGCCCCTGGAGCCTTTCCAGCGAGGGGACCACAAACGCCCGGCAGGTAATGAGGGCCGATGCCGGCTGGCCGGGAAGCCCCCAGAAAAGCTTTTCCCCGCTGAGCCCCAGGATGATGGGCTTGCCCGGTCGGATGGCCACCCCGTGCACCAGCAGCCGGGATTGGGGAAGCCGCTCCAGCACCCGCACGGTGTAATCCCTGGCCCCCACCGAACTGCCTCCGGACAGCACGACCATGTCGTGGCCGGCAAGCGCCCGGAGGCTCGTCGCCACCAGGTCTTCGAGCGTGTCCGGCACCTTTTCCCGAAGGCCGGCGACCGCCCCTGCCGACTCGATCTGCGCGGCAAGGGCAAAGGTGTTGATATCACGGACCTTGCCCGGCGGAACCGTGCCGGTGTCTACGGGCACGATCTCGTCGCCGGTGGAGATGACCGCCACCCGCGGACGCCTGAAAACGCTCACCCCGGTAATGCCCAGTGCGGCGAGAACCCCGACGTCCTGGGGCCTCAGACGCCATCCCTTCTCGAATATCGTCTCGCCTTCCCGGATGTCGTCGCCGATGTCCAGGACGTTCTCGCCCGGGGCTACCGGGCGGGTCACCTCGATCATCTTGCCGTCGAGCACCTGGGTGTATTCCACCATGACCACGGCATCGGCCCCGCCGGGGAGCATCCCGCCGGTGGGAATGGCAAAAGCCCTGCCGGACTCCAGGGCGCCCCCGGCGGCGACGCCCATGGTCACCTCGCCCGCAATTTCGAGCAGCGCGGGCAGGCTCTCCGATGCACCGAAAGTATCGCGGGCACGCACCGCAAACCCGTCCATGGTGGCGCGGGCAAAATGCGGCACCGACTCGGGCGCTGTGATGTCGGAAGCGAGCGCCCTGCCGCCGGCCTGTTCGAGCAAAACGGTTTCGGCGGGCAGCGGAGGGATTTCATCCAGTATGGACAAGACCTCCGGGGCTGTTTTTACCTTGAGAAACTCGGTCATGGAACTTCCTTGGGAAAAAACCACCGCCCCCCCCGGCCGCGGCCATCCCTGCCGTACCCGTAGAGGATTCGTACCTGCGGGGGCGCGTCAATGTTGTAGACTTTAAGCTCCTCCCCCTTTGATGGGGGAGGTAGGGTGGGGGTGAAAAACTGAGCGATATCAACCCCCTCCCCCTGCCCCTCCCGCCAAGGGAGGGGAGTTCATGGAACGTCGCCCCTAAAGTCAACAGCATTGAGGGGGCGCGTCCTGCCGGACGTACATAAAAAAACCCGGATGGAGGTGATCCATCCGGGTCCCGGTCAGCTTACGCTAAACCGATTTTGCACTTAGAAGGTCCACTGCAGCCTGAAACCAAGTTCATAGGCGTCGCTGGCCAAGCCCTTGGTCTGGGTGCCAGAGGAATTCATCGGCAGATCCCTGTAGTTGGTGGTCGGGATGGGTGCAAAAGCGTCATCCGCGATCAGGTAAGCACCAACCAGGGTCAGCGTCAGGCCGTCGACAATACCCTGATCCAGGTAGAAGTCGAGTTCGTGGCCGATGCTGCTGGACATTTTGAACGTGTCGGTTGTCGAATTCCACGCCACCGGGACGTCTTCGGAGGTTCCGAAGTACCAGTAGGAGGCGCTCAGTTTGGTCTTTTCCGCAACCTGCCATGAACCGCCCAGGGTTACGGTCCACAAGTTGGTCGGGTTGTAGTAGCCTCTCCAAAACACGGTGTTCAGGCCGGAGGGGCTGCCCATCTTGGAACCCGTAACGGTACCGGGGAAACCACGGACGATGTGGAGGTCTTCACCCAGGATACCGCCACCGATGATTTCGGAGAAAGCCTTGGAGGTACCCGCGGGGGTTACGAACCAATCCACGTTCTTGCTCTGGAGGTTCCGGAACGGCGTATTTACGCCATTGGCGAACGTATTTGAATCAAACAGTTGTGCATCGTCGGTGATCTCGGGGCCGGAGGTGTAGAAACCGCCGACATTGACCGTAAACGGCGCACAGTAGTAGGTCAAGCCAGCGTCGATCATCCAGCCTTCATAATCCACGCTCACGTTCGGGTTCAGGGCCGAAGGAACGGCGCTGTTCAGATCCACCGAACCGAAGTTCCGGACAAAGTTGACGTAAGCGAGCAGCCAGTCAACCTTGTAGGTCAGGTTGAAGCCCAGATCGAACAGCATGTTGTCGCTGGGGCTTCTGGTATCGTTAAGGAAGTCAAAACCATTCGAATCAGGCCCGCCCGCAAAGTTACGGATAGGCGTGGCCAGGGTTCTGGGATCCATGCTGATCACGCTGTCATGGCCGTCCTGGGCAAAGAAAGTCAAGGTGCCCTTCAGAGGACCGCTTGCGTAATCGAGTGCGATGAAAGCATCATCGACGTTAAAGGTCTGGTCGGTGGTCGCCAGGGTGTCGGTGAAGCGTCTTTCCCAACCATTCTGGCCGCCGACATAACCGATCGTCACCTTGAACGGGTCAAGCTTCGTGAGCAGGACTATGGCGGGCAGGTCGTCGTTCACGATCCAACCGCTCAGCAGGTTCAAAGGCATAAGACCGAACAGGCCGGTGGTAGGAGTGTTGGGAATGTTGAACTGCGCATACACGTTTTTCACTTCGACGGAGACCGCGTCGCCGCCGACGTTGGCACCCTCATTGTGCCCGGTGTTGGCGCCGTACGAGGTGCCGCCGGGGGAGCCGCCCTGACCGAAAATAGCGTCACCGATTTCAAACGCGGTGACCACCTTCAGGTTCTTGCTGCCCTCGAAGGTGAAGTACATCCGGATCCGGTAATCGACATAGGTCCTGTTGTCATCGCCATTGTACTTGGTGAACGCAGCGCCACCCGCCCCCGGGTCGAAACCATCGAAGACGTTGTTTTCCGCCACGTAACGGCCGCGCCAACTTCCACCGTACTTGAATTCCACGGCGAATGCCGGGATGGCGATCGCAACCGCCAGCAGCACCACCGCAAAGACCATCAGACTCTTCTTCATTGCTCTTTCCTCCTCAAAAGCTGACGTTATTCACTCTTTCCTTACTTAGCCCCATCCTATTGATATTAATGGCTTATTCACCTCCTTCCCAATTTCACAAAAGGTTAGCGATTTGCCCCTTTACCACAATTGGTCGCACTCTAATGCGAAATTCCAGGAATTGTCAAGAAAAATGTCCACTTAAAAAATCGGTTTTATATCCGTCGTTTATAAATCTTTTTGTTACCCTGACGCAAAGGCGAATAAAAAACTTGCTATAGGAAGCGGACCTGATTTATTGTACGGACTCTGTGAAAACCGGCCGGTTGTGCTGGATTTTCCCGCAAATGCTTAAGTTTTGTTAAATTTCGGCCGGAATTTTCCGGATTTTCCGTACCGGAAACTTTGGAATCTGTCATTTAGAGGCTTTTTTAAAAAGAAAGCACCCGACGCACCAAAAGGAGACCGGCAATGCCAACCAGGAATACCATCGCGTTTACTGCGCTGATCACTTTCATGTTTTTGGGGCTGGTCCGGCCTGTTCAGGCGGCGCCCCCGGCGGGGGATACTCCCGTGAAGATAGCGATTCTGCCCTTTTCCATGCACACCCCTCCCGATCTTGTCTATCTCCAGAGCGGAGTGCGGGACATGCTGGCCTCGCGGCTCGCCTGGCAGGGCAAAGTGCAGGTGGTCGACAGGGTGGAAACAGAGCGTGCCGTCAAAGGCGCCAAAGATATTTCCCTTGACGAAGCGGTACGCATCGGCAGCGGCCTCAGGGCGGATTACGTGCTGTTCGGCAGCATCACCGGAATGGGCAAATCGGTGAGCATCGACGCCAAGATGGCCCCGATTTCCGGCAAGGGGGAACCCGTTTCTTTCTATGTCCAGACGAAAACCCTCGACGAGGTGATACCCCAGGTAAACCGCTTCGCTCAGAACATCAACCAGAAGGTGTTCGGCAAACCGGGTGAAAAGACCCAAAACGAGGCCGAGGCGGAAGCGCTCGCCACCCAGAACCCCGAACTGCTCCTTCCCAGCGCCCTGATCGCGGGGGACCGGATCTCGTACCTCAACCCCAATTTTATCGAGGTCACCCCCGACGGACAGGTAAGGCAGCCGGGCCTGTGGCGGAGCCAGACTTTCAACTTCGGCATATACGCAATGGATACCGGAGATCTTGACGGGGACGGCAGGGACGAAATCGTGGCCATGACGCCCCGTAAGCTGACCGTCTTCAAGAAGGAAATCCAGGGGCTGAGGACAATGGCCACTTACGAGGCCGGTCCTCTGGACCATTTCCTGTGGGTCTGCGTATCCAGTGGTGCCGATGGACGGAAATACATATTCGTGAGCAATCTGTTTAGAAGAAATTCGTCCACGGCGGTGAACGCCAACGTCCAGTACGAGGAAAACGCCGGCGAGGACGTATCCTCTCTTGTCTTCTCCTACTCCACCGGCAAGCTCCAGGTGGTGGCCGACAAGATCCCCTATTTTCTTAATACCGTATACCTCGGAAAGCGGGGCAAGGTGCTCGTGGGCCAGCAAAAGGGAGACTCCAGGGAATCCGCATTCAAGGGCGATATCATGGAAATGCTGTTCAGCGGCAGCTCCCTGCGCCCGACCATTCCCGTCAACGTGCCCACCGGCAAGTGCAATGTCTTCAACTTTGCCAAGGCCGACATCAACAACGACCACATGGATGAAATCCTGGTGATCAACGAGGAACACCGGCTGGCGGTCCTCAACCCCGCCGGGGACCAGATCTGGAGGAGCAGGAACACCTTCGCCGCCACCACCAACACGTTCCAGGCCGTGGTCGAGGACCTGCGCTTCAACAGGGTCGATCTGTACTTCATCCCTTCTCCGATCCAGGTCGTGGACCTCAACAAGGACGGCATACTGGAACTGGTGCTGAACCGTATCACGTCCTCTTTCGACCAGTGGCTTCCGGATTCGATGAAGACTTACGACCAGGGCGAAGTGGTCTCGCTTTCCTGGGACCAACTGGGGATGGTCGAAAACTGGAAAACGCGCGAACTGAACGGAATGATCACCGGGGTCCGGCTGGCAAGTCTTAACGGTGACGGCAAACAACAGCTCGTGATAAGCATGCTGCTCGCCAAAGACATCATGAAACTGAAGCAGGCGCAGAGCACGATCATCACGTACGATCTCAACGTGTCCACCGCGCCGCACAAAAAGGACGCAACCACGACGGTTTCGTCCAACCAGGAAAACCCGGAAAGACAAAAGATCGCCGTGCCGGGCAGGTCAACTCCCAAAAAGTAGCCGCCGGCTTGATATTCAGGACCCGTCCGTAAGCAAATGGTGTGACCGCCGGTCCCCAAGCCCCGAGCTTGGGGACCGGCGGGAAAACACCGCCTCCCCCCCGCCCGCCGTTTTTTCCGTAATCACTCGTAATATCTACAGAAG
>LUZZ01000469.1 GCA_001603845.1 Syntrophobacterales bacterium Delta_01
ATTAAGGAATTTAGGAATTGAGACATTTAAAAAGTGAAGAATTCAGGAATTGAAAACCCCTCGCCTGCCTTCAATGCCTCAATTCTTCGATCCATCGCGATCCCTCAATTCCTAAATCCCCGAATCGTCCGCCTATCCCGCCTTCCCGGCATGCCCCCGGTCCGGAGCGGGGACGGGGAACCGGCCTTCCAGGAACGCTTTGCCCGGAACGTCCAGGCCAATCCGGGTGACCATCTCGTTCCACTGCCTGCCGTTCAGCGTATCGACCACCTTTTTCAACCGGGTGAGCTTGCGGTAAAAGTCGTCCCTGCCAATCTCCACCGGCACTCCCCTCTGGCCCAAAATGAGCGTGTAACCGCCGGACTCCCACCGGCATTCCGCCACGGAGCTTGCCGGAAGCCACTTGTCGCACCGGTGGAACGCCGCAATCAGCTCTCTGAGGCGCTTGATGTGCTTTGCGGGGATCGTATCGCCCACCTGAAGCCGGCGGCCGCAGATGCCCGTCACCAGCGGAAGCCCGCGGTTTTCCCCGGCGGCGGCGCGCGAAAGGAGCAGCCCTTCCTCGTCGACCAGGAAATAATCGCTGCCCTTGACCATCGCGATGGGCTCCCGTTCGGTCACTTCGGCAACGATTTTCCCGGGCAGGTCGAGCCGTACGGTGGCGGTTTTCACGTTGGGGAGCTGTTTGAGCCGATCCGCGATCGAACTCATCCTCAGGTTCAGGATGCACTCGCCTCTGCTGACCCCCATGGCGTCCAGAACCTGGGCCCGGTCGAGCATTTTCAACCCGGCCACGTTGATTTCTTCGACCCTCAGCCACGGTGCTTTGAGCAGCGCGTGGTAGGCTCGAATCAATCCGGCACCCAGCAAAAACACCAGGAAAAAACCTGCAAAAATGGCCAAAAACGGACGCATTTTGTAGATTTTGGCCCTGATAGCCTTAATCCTGCTCTCCCTGTATTTATTACGCTTATTTTTCCTGGGTTTTGCCATGTGGTCGGTTCTTCATAAGATTGTCACAGTATACGAATTTCGGGTTCCAAACGCACGCCAAAAGTTCCAAAAACTTCCTTTTCCACCTTCCCCATCAGCGCCAAAATATCCCCGGATTTTGCCTTTCCCCGGTTGATAATCCAGTTCGCGTGCTTGCGCGAAATTTCGGCGTCGCCGATGCGCAGGCCCTTGAGCCCCGCCTTTTCGATGAGCTCGCCGGCAAATTGTCCGGGCGGGTTTTTGAAAACGGATCCCGCGCACGGGTAGCCGAGCGGCTGGGTCTTCCGGCGGCGATCGAGGACCCGTTCCACACGGGCCTTCAAGACTTCTCCGGACCCCTTGGCGAGGCCCAGGCGGCAGCCCAGAACGATGCCGCCCTCCCCGAGCCCCATCGACCGGTACGCGGGCGAAAGTTCCTGCCGCGCTATCCGGCGCGCGGTCCCCGCCGGGTCGATCATATCGATGCTCAGCAGGGCGTCCGAGATCGTCCCGCCGTCCGTTCCGGCGTTCATCACCAGTGCCCCTCCCACCGTACCCGGAATCCCGGCCAGGAACTCGATGCCTTCCAGTTCCGCCCCGACGCAGTGCCGGACCACTTCCTGGAGCCCCACGCCCGCGCCGGCGTAAAGCGAGATCCCGCCGTCTTCGCCCCCGTTTTCCTGGAAGAGCCCCGTGCAGGACAGGTTCAACTGGAGCGCCACGGCGTCCAGGGGGCCGTCCGGGGCCAGGATGTTGCTCCCCCCGCCCAGGGCCAGGAGCGGGAGCCCTTTTTCCCTCACTTCGGCGAGAAGGACCGCCAGGGCCTTTTCGCTTCGCGGCCGCGCCAGGCACCTCACCGGCCCGCCGACCCGGAAGGTGGTGTGCCGCGCCAGCGGCTCGTCCCACCTCAGTTCGACATCCGGAAGCGTTCTCAGCACCGAGCTTATCAGCACCCTGCACGTCCTCGCGGTTTGCGGTTCCCTACACTGCGGCGGCCCGCCGCGACCTGAGCGTTTCCAGGAGCGTTTCGCCCACCTGGTAGATGTTGCCGGCCCCCAGGGTCATGACCACGTCTCCGGGCTGCACGATGGTGGTGAGCGTATCCACCATGTCGTCGAGCGTGGGGCAAAAGTGCAGGTCCTGGTGGCCGTGGGCGGCTATTTCTTCGACGATCCGGCTCCCGGTGATGCCGGGGATGGGCTTTTCACTCGCCGGGTAGATTTCCGTCAAAAGCAGCACGTCCGAATGGTAAAAACAGCGGGCGAACTGGTCCATCAGCGCCCTGGTCCGGGTATACCGGTGGGGCTGGAAGGCCACGATGCGCCTGCGGTCGGGATAGCAACTGGCCAGGGTTTCCAGCACCGCCCGGATCTCGGTCGGGTGGTGCCCGTAATCGTCGAGCACCAGCACCCCTGCGGCTTCTCCCCGGATGTGGAACCGGCGCTGGACGCCGGTCATGTCCCGAAGCCCCGCGCGGACGGCGCTCCAGGGAATCTCCAGCTCCGAGGCCACGGCCACCGCCGCAAGCGAATTGAGCACGTTGTGGCGGCCCGGGATGGGGATTTCGATCTCGCCCAACTCCTCGCCCTGGTGGTAGGCCCGGTAGGTGCTGGAAAGGCCGCTCATCTTGACGTCGCGCGCCTGGAAGTCGGCCTGGGACGAAAATCCGTACGTGGCGAACCGCTTTTCGATCCGGGGCAAAATGGCCTGGATGTTTTCGTCTTCGAGGCACAAAACGGCCTGCCCGTAAAACGGGATCTTGTTCACGAACCGGAGAAAAGTCTCCTTGATGTCGTCCAGGTCGCGGTAATAATCCAGGTGCTCGAGGTCGATATTGGTGACCACGGCGATGGTGGGCGGCAGCAGCAGGAACGTGCCGTCGCTTTCGTCGGCCTCGGCGACCATGAATTCGCCCGCTCCCAGCTTGGCGTTGGTGCCCCAGGCGTTGAGCCTCCCGCCGATGACCACCGTGGGGTCCAGGCTGCCGCGGGCGAGCACGGTGGACACCATCGAGGTGGTGGTGGTTTTGCCGTGGGCGCCGGCCACCAGCACCGAGTATTTCAGGCGCATCAGTTCGGCGAGCATTTCCGCGCGGCGGATGACCGGGACCTTGGGGAGCCTGTGGGCGGCCTTGAGTTCGGGATTGTCGCCGGAAATGGCGGAGGAAACCACCACCACGTCGGCCCCGTGCACGTGCGAGGCGTCGTGCCCCGCGTAAATGGTGGCGCCCAGGCCGGCAAGCCTGGCCGTGATTTCCGAAACCTTCTTGTCCGACCCGCTCACCCGGTAGCCCAGGTTGAGCAGCAGTTCGGCGATCCCGCTCATGCCGATCCCGCCGATCCCGATAAAATGTATGTGCTGGTACTTCTTAAACATTTTTGTCCATCCGGTTTTCGCTGCTCCTGGCGATACTCATCAGGAGCCCCACCGCGATACAGTTAGCCATAAACGCGCTGCCCCCGTAGGAGATGAAAGGCAGCGGCATCCCCTTGGTCGGAACCAGGCCCAGGACCACGCCCATGTTGAGGATCGCCTGGAGCGACAGGAGCATGGTGAGCCCCAGCGCCAGCAGGCTTCCGAGCAGGTCGGGCGCATGCCTCGATATCTGCATCCCCGTCCTGAAAAGGAGCAGGAACAGGAAACAGGTAAACAGTATGCCGACAAATCCCAGCTCTTCGCCCACCACGGCCAGGATGAAGTCGGTGTAGGACTCGGGCAGGTACAGCAGCTTTTGCTGCCCGGCCCCCAACCCCTTGCCGAAAAACCCTCCGGAACCCACCGCGATCCAGGCCTGGATGAGCTGGTAGCCGGAATCGAGAGGGTCCGTCCACGGGTTGAGGAAAGCCGTGATCCGCTCGCGCCTGTAGGGCACCAGCAGCACGAACCGGTACAGCCCCACCACGGCCACCGGGAGCATGAGGAGGAAGTTCCTGCACGGAACGCCCCCCACGGCCAGCATCACCACCGTCAGCACGGCGATCATGACCGTGGTGCCGAAATCGGGCTCCTTGAGCAGCAGGGCGCTCATGATGCCGCAAAGCACAATGTAGGGCCAGAAGCTCACCCGCGATTCCTTGATGCGCTCCTGCTTTCTCACCAGCGCGAAGCTCAGGAACAGCACCCAGGCCACCTTGGCGTATTCCGCCGGCTGGATGAGAAAGCTTCCCACCTGGAACCACCGCCGCGCGTTGTTGATTTCGGACCCGATGCCCGGAACGAGCACGACGGCCAGGGCCAGCAGGGTGGCGATCATCACCGCCCCGGCGATCTTTCCGTAAACCCGGTACGACGCGCGGCTCACCAGGAACATGGTCGGAAGCCCCAGGCCGATGCACAGGAGCTGGCGCTTCATGTAGTGGTTCGGGTCCGCGAACTTCTTGAGGGCCGCGATGGAGCTGGCGCTGTATATCATGATCAGCCCGAAGGCGATGAGCAGCGAGACCTCGATCCACAAC
>LUZZ01000470.1 GCA_001603845.1 Syntrophobacterales bacterium Delta_01
AAGTTATCGTATGCAAAGGATTTTTCTATCCCTGGAAGGTTTTTTAATTGGTCTGATCTAAATGTATATATTTCTTTTAAAATCTGATAATCTTTTTTGATGTAAGCGGCAGTAAGCCGAAAATCCTTTGGCATCAAATGCTTAATGCCGGCGAGGAATTGAGCGCGCGTGGCTCTCTTCCCTTGGGTTGCTCCGAAAAGCCCTTTAGTGCCCCCTTCAAGCCTGCCTGTCCTTTCCGGATCCCCGAAAGTGAATCCAAGAAGGTTTGTACCATAGGTAATGTATGTTTCCCTGTTGAGTCCGACCGAAACCATTTTGGAATCAATAGATGGAAAGGGGAACTCTTCTCTGTATCCTTTGTTCCAGGCCTTTTCAATGGCATCTATGGTCTCACCCAGTCCAACGGAGGGAGTCTCAAGCAAGGCGCGCACTGGCGGTGTCTGCTTTTCCGGTGCTTCGCTAATAGTCCACGCAGTAGCGGATACAGTGAACAAGACAGCCAGGGTACAAAAAACCGTCAGAAAAAATATTCCAATGCCAATTTGCACACAAGGATTTTCCGACTCGATGACCATGCTCTTGGCTCCAGATTATCTAGTCGAGATCCTTACTTATTGCGGGGTATTGAAATCGGGATAGCCGGCATCCCGATCCGATATGATCGCCGGCTCCACCGGCCAGCGGACGGCGAAGGCGGGATCGTTCCACCTCACTCCTCGTGCGCTTTCCGGCGCGTAGAACTCCGAGATATGGTATTCCACTTCCGTGTCATCGGCAAGGGTCAGGAAGCCGTGGGCGAAACCTTCCGGGACGTAGAGCATCAACCGGTTGGCCCCGCTCAATGTAACGGCGTCCCATTGCCGGAACGTGGCCGACCGGGGACGAAGATCGATGATGACGTCGTAGATCTCGCCGGCTGTGCACCGCACCAGCTTGGCCTCTTCATGCGGATGCGCCTGGTAGTGCATCCCCCGCAGGGTCCCTTTTCCCCGGTTGAACGAAATGCTCGCCTGGGCAAGGTTGCAGTTCAAACCGTGCGACCGGAACTCCCGGTTGCACCAGATGCGGGCGAAAAAACCCCTCTCGTCCGCCAGCCTTTCGGGCTCGATCACGAAGGCCCCCTTCAGATGCGACGGCCTGAAAATCATGCGTGTACCGTAACGTTGGGGATCAGGGTCACGAACCGGCCGTTCCATTCCCGGATGTGGGCCATCTGTTCCATGATTTCATCCTTTAAATTCCACGGCAGTATTACAAGATAGTCGGGTTTCGTTTTCCCGATTACGTCCGGGTGCAAAATGGGAATTCGCGTTCCCGGAAGGTAAAGGCCCTGCTTGTGCGGGCTGCGGTCCACCGTGTAGTCGATAAAATCCGTCCGGATGCCCGTATAGTTGAGGAGGGTGTTGCCCTTGGCCGGAGCGCCGTAGCCGGCGATGGACTTCCCCGCCCTTTTGGCCGCGAGCATGAAATCGAGGATGTTGCGCTTGGTCTCTTTCACCGCTTCGTCAAAGTCGCGGTAATAGTCGAGCCGGTCATAGCCGGCGGCCTTTTCCGCATCCAACAGCGCGCCCACCCGGTCCCCGACGGGCCGCGAAGAATCCTCCCGGTGCCGGGCATAAATCCGCAAGGACCCGCCGTGGGTGGGGATTTGTTCGACATCGAACATCTCCAGCCCGTGCTCGGCGAAAACGCGGCGAACGGCCAGGAATGAAAAGTAGGAGAAATGCTCGTGATAGATGGTGTCGAACTGGTTTTCCGCCATCAACCGCATCAGGTGGGGAAACTCCATGGTGATGATCCCGCGCGGTTTGAGGGCGGTCTTCATGCCGGCCACGAAATCGTTGAGGTCGGGCACGTGGGCCAGCACGTTGTTGCCGATAATGAGGTCGGCCAGCTTGCCCTCCCCGGCAAGTTCGGTCGCCGTCTGCGTCCCGAAAAATTTCACCAGGGTGGGAATTCCCTTCTCGATCGCCACCTTGGCGACGTTTCTGGCGGGTTCGATCCCCAGGATGGGCACCCCTCTTCTCTCGAAGTACTGGAGCAGGTAGCCGTCGTTGCTCGCGATCTCCATCACGTGGGAATTTTGGTCGAAACCGAACCGCTCGATCATGAGGTCGGTGTAGGTTTCGGCATGCTTCAGCCACGAATCCGAGTACGAGGAAAAATAAGCATAGTCCCCGAAAATGTTTTCCGAAGTCTCCATCGCCGGCAACTGGACCAGCAGGCAGTTTTCGCACACGTAAGCGTGCAGCGCGTAGAAGGGTTCCATCTTTGAGAGCTGATCTTCTCGAAGGTAGGAGTTCGCAAGCGGGGAAACGCCCAGGTCGGCGAACGTGAACTGGAGGTCCTTCCCGCAGAATCGGCATTTGTACGGTGCTTCTTTCATAAGCCTCCCATGGCGAATAGCAGATTGTATTTTTCCCGGTTCTTTCCGGCGGAATTTTCCCGCCTGCCGGACTTCATCGTCACCGTGCGGCGGCGAATTTTTGACACTGTGCTCGAAAAACCCGTCGCGGCCGCTTTTATCCAGCTCCGCCAACTCGGTTCCAGGCAACTGATGTCCAAGGGGTGGGAGCAGTCGCTTGAAAACGTCTCTCCCGAATGGAATTCATGAGTGTAAAGTCTAAGGCTGGGTGCTTGTTGCTCTTTCCGACGGCCTTACTGGGAAGAATCGGCCGATCAAAGTGGTTCCATTAATCAAATGCAAAATGAGTGACACTGCAAATCGTTCCGCCCCTGTTTTCCGAAAAAAAATACTCCCCGACCTGAAAATCCTGACGCCAATCCTGCTGTACGATTGGACCAGTGCCCCAGATCAAACGGAGAGGTATTAGAAAGCCGCCTGAGTCTTTTAAGGAAGAATTACAAACCTGCCGGACGGCCGCGCTTCGGTCGGGGCAGGCCCGAAGGCTCACCACGGTAACGGTACGCCGGTATTTTGGAGTATGGAAAATCACGGGGCTCAGCCCGGTTGCCCGGCGGCAAAGCTCTCCGCCGGAGGCCGCGCAGGCTCTATGAGACGCTCGCTCGAGCCCTGGACCGCAGGCTTTGTTCCCCTACCACTTCACCGGAGTGGGGCCGACCGCCGTAATGGTCCGTCCCTCCCCACGTACGCCTCGCTGGTGTCGCGAAGTGCAGGGTGCGGGGGAACCGGGGTTCCCCCGCCACACCGGCCGGAGACTCACCTGCTAGGGGAGGACAAAAAGCGCAACCAAGGTGGAAGCATGAACGGGCGCTACCACAGTGGCCTGAACCTGTTTATTGTTTGCCTGGGCATACATCGCAATGGCAAGCATCTGCTTTTCCGACGACGGGTCCAGGACATACCAGGTGTTCGTCGAGCCGTTGTTCAGGAGAATCATGCTCATGCTCCAGCCGCAGCCAACCTGGACAATGGTGCCGTTGATGGTATCAGCGCGGGCGTCCGTGCAAACGAAAGCGGAAACTGCGAGTATCAGGGCCAACACCACGACTGCTTTTTTCATTTCTGTCTCCTCATTAGTTCTGCCGGTTTCAAACTCGACCGCCACCCACCCGGTTCTCCACATCCGGATTCAACCAGGCAAAAGGACGGCCGGGGTGAGGCTCATCGAGAACCTCGGATACTGGGGCCGATAGTTATCAACTCAGCAGCAGGTTGAGAATATACTGCATCGGAGGGACTACCGTCAGGACGGCATCGCCGCTCGTTGTATTGCCTGCCGCATTCGTTACGATGCACCGGAAGATTGCGCCTTTATCCTCGTCGGTGGTGGGGGGAGTCGTATAGGACGGGAAAGTTGCCCCGGGGATATCGACTCCGTCTCTTTGCCATTGGTACGAAAGGGGGTCCGACCCGGACACCGCCACCGAAAACGTCGCTTTCTGCCCGCGCTCGACCGACCGGTTGGCCGGCTGGCGCGCGACGGCCGGCGGAATGGTCAACGTCAGGGTGGCCGGGTTGCTGACAGAATTTCCATGGCCGTTGGCCACCAGGCACTGGAATGTCGCCCCATCGTCGCTCACGGCCGTTTCCTGAACGGTATAGGACGCCGAGGTCGCCCCGGCGATGTCCACCCCGTTTTTCTGCCACTGATAACTGAGGGGAGCGGCTCCGGTGACGGTTACCGAAAAAGTCGCCGCCTGTCCCAGGTTGACCGTTTTGTTTTCGGGCTGCGCGGTTATGACCGGTAAAAGGACGACGGTGAGGGGGGCGGAGTTGCTGGTGACGCTGTCCGCCGCATTGGTCACCACGCACCGGAATGTCGCCCCGTCGTCGCTTTCGGTCGTCACCGGAGTGGTATACGAGGCGGAGGTCGCCCCGGAAATGTCCACCCCGTTTTTCTGCCACTGGTAAGAGAGGGGGGCGGTGCCCGTTGCGGTGATGGAAAAAGTCGCCGTTTGTCCCAGGTTTACCGTCCCGGCCGCGGGCTGGGCGGTTACGGACGGCGGAATGCGTACGGTCAGTCCGGCACCGTCGCTGACCTTGTTCCCGTGCGGGTTGCTCACCACGCACCGAAACGTTGCTCCGTTGTCACCCGCGGTCGTCTCCGGGGTGGTATAGGACGCGGAGGTCGCCCCGGAAATATCGCTCCCATTTTTCTGCCACTGGTAATTGAGGGGAGAGCCTCCCTTTGCGGCTATGGAAAAAGTGGCCGGCTGGCCGAGGTTGACCGTCTTGCCGGCGGGCTGCGTGGTTATGACCGGCGAAAGGTCGACGGTAAGGGTGGCGGAGCTGCTGGTGGCGGTGCCCGCCGCATTGGTCACCACGCACCGGAATGTCGCCCCGTCGTCGCCTTCGGTCGTCACCGAAGTGGTATAGGACGCCGCGGTCGCCCCGGAAATATCGCTCCCGTTTTTCTGCCACTGGTAAGAAAGGGGGGCGGTGCCCGTTGCGGTGATGGAAAAAGAAGCTGTTTCCCCCAGGGGGACCGTCTGGTTTTGGGGCTGGGCGGTCACCGCCGGCGGGATGCGCACCGTGAGCTTCGCATTGTGGCTGATGGCGCTGCCCGCCGTATTGGTCACCACGCACCGGAACGTCGCCCCGTTATCGGCGGCGGTCGTGGCCGGGGTAGTGTAGGATGCGGAGATAGCTCCCGTGATGTTGTCTCCGTTTTTTCTCCACTGGTAGCTCAAAGGGGCCGATCCCGATGCCGTTACGGAAAAAGTCGCCGTCTGCCCCAGGTTGACCGTTTGATCGCTCGGCTGCGTGGTTATGGCCGGCTTGGATGACAAGGTGACCGTCACCGCGTCAATCGAACTGGAAAGCTGGCCGTCCGAAACGACCAATTCGAAGGTCAGCACCAGATCATGGACCAGGCTGGAGGGCGCCGTGAAGGAAGGATAGGCGGTGTCGGCGCCGGACAGTTGCACCTGAATATCGCTCGGTCCCTGCACCCACTGGTACGTCAAAGGGGTGCCGTCGGGGTCGTGGCTCTGCGAACCGTCGAGGTAAACCACATCGTCCTGATGCGCGACCTGGTCCTCACCGGCATCGACGATCGGCGGATGGTTCCCCCCGAAAGGGTTTTCCGCCCAGAAGATTTCATCCTTGTGAAGCCATTCGCTCAGGAACGGATCGGAGGCTCCGCCCTCCCCCACATGGGCGTTGATGGCAAGATATTTCAGGTTTTGCGAATAATCGGTGGACTGCATCGACAGGGGCACATCCAGGCTTTCCCTGTCGCTCCAACTGAGGCCGGTGTCCTCCCACGTATGGAAGTACGTCCCCCAATATTGGCCGGTCATGGACCAATCGGGCAGCCGCGTATTGTATTCGGTAGGGTCCGTGGGATCGGGCCATTCCCAGTCGTCCCAGTGGATGATCACGGAATGAACGACGGGAGTGTAGCTCGGATGTGTAAGATGGATCGCCGCCAATGCGAGTTTGAGCAGCTTGTAGCTTGCGGTATGGTCCGGGTGAACGTCGAATTCCGAGGTCACATAAATGTGTTGCGGCAAGAATTTGGTGATGATGTCTTCCAGGTCGAACAGAACATTGTTCCTGGTGTAGGACGCCGGAGAACCGGTCACATAGGTGTGGTAATCCGCGTGCCCGAGCCCCCGGCTGCCGTAAGTCGCCGACAGGCCGGTATCCGGGCTCACGAATACATGGTCGGGGTCGGCGTCGTCACAAATATTGTCCATGTACCAGGTGGGATATCCCAGAAACATCAGGTGGTCTTCAGGCACGCCCAGAATAGCTTCCGCGTTGACGCCTTCGGTCTGCCTTTCAAGCCCCCTGGCCACGCCGCCGGGAAGCGCATCGCCGTTCGTCACGTAGACAACTTTTACTGTTTCACCTCTTTGAACGGCCCGGTAAATGACGCCGGCGGCGGCGATGACGTCGTCGTCCGGATGGGGCGATACGATCAATATCTGCGCTTGCAGCAAATTGGCGGAAAACAGGATCGCCAGCAGGAAAAGTACAGGAATACCGAAGAATCTCTTAATCGCCATTGTTGTTGTTGCTTCTGCCCGTACCCGCGGAATCACACAGGGGAGGTGGCGGGTCGAACCGGACAATGCCGGCCCGACCTCGCCGTTTTGGGAAAAAAACAGCTTGAGAATTGAATTTCAGCGCTAGTCCGACAGCAAGGAGACAACCGAGTGCCATCCGATAAACGGACTGGCCACCGTGAGCCTGACGCCGGTGCTGGTGACATCGCCGGAGCCGTTGGTCACCTTGCACCGGAACACTGCGCCGTTATCGCTTGCCGTGGTCGCCGGAGTGGTATAGGACGCCGAGGTCGCCCCATCGATGTTCACCCCGTTTTTCTGCCACTGGTAGGTGAGCGGGGCGCTGCCGTAGGCAACAACCGTAAAGGTCGCCGTTTGCCCCTTTTTGACTTTTTGAGCAGTCGGCTGGGTGGTGAACGACGGCGCCGTACCGGCGGGAGGGGACACCGTCAGGGTGGCGCCGTTACTGGTGGCGCTGCCGACCGTATTGGTCACCTTGCATCGGAACACCGCACCGTTGTCGGCGGCCGTGGTCGCCGGAGTGGTGTAGGAC
>LUZZ01000471.1 GCA_001603845.1 Syntrophobacterales bacterium Delta_01
CCGGTGCCGCAATTTGCGGAAAAATTTTCTGCTCCGCCATGCAGTTTTTTCCGCCTGGGGACCGCTTGCCGATGTGCGGAAACCGGCGGTCCGTCAAAAGGTTGACCATAAACAGGGCCTTTCGGGCCCTCGTGCGTGCCCGGTTTTCTGACGAACCCGGCGACCCGGAACTCCGAAATCCGCAACCGGCAACCCTGCCGGGACAGAGTCCGCGGGCCGCGGCCGCAGCCCCCCCTGCTGGCATGTTCATTGCTCAAAAGCAATAACCGTTGGACGCCGGTATTGCGCTCCGAGCGGCGGCGCCCCGTGATTCCGATACTTGAAAAGGATTTTGGAATGCCTCCCCAAGTCGAAGAGCAACAAAACGAACAAGAACAGTCACCACCGAAATCTTCCGGTAAAAAGAAGCTGTTGATCCCACTGATCGCCCTGGTGCTGCTGGGTGGAGGCGGCACGGGGGCCTACCTCAAGTTCTTCCACAGCTCCGGAAGCAGTGAAGCCAAAACCGCGCCCGAAACGGCCGTCATCAAGGACATGGACACCTTGATCGTGAACCTGGCCGACTCGAACGAAAAGCGGTACCTGAAAGTCACCATGAAGGCGAAGTTGAACTCCAAGGCGGCGGAGGAAGAGTTTACGGCGCGCAACTTCGAAATGCGCGACATCATTCTCATGATCCTTTCGGGAAAATCGGTTGACGACGTGGCGACGCCCGAAGACAAGCTCCAGCTCAAGCAGGACCTGATCACGTCACTGAACCACGCCCTCAAAAAAGGCCAGGTGCAGGATATCTATTTTACGGAATTCCTTATCCAATAAAGGTGGAATGTCCCGGAAATGGAAAAGATCCTTTCACAGGATGAAGTCGATGCCCTGCTAAAGGGACTCTCGGATGGAGATATCGAGCCTCCGAAAGAGGCGGCCGAAGAGCCGGAGGTCGACGTCCACGCGTTCGACCTTGCCAACCAGGACAGGGTCGTGCGTGGCCGGATGCCCACGCTGGACATCATCAACGACCGGTTTTCGAAGATTCATCGCGTCTCGCTGTCCGGCGCGCTGCGCAGGATACTGGATATCAATGTGTGCCCGGCGGAAATGTCCAAGTTCGGCGAATTTCTCCGCACCCTGCCGGTGCCCACCAGCCTCCAGATACTCAAACTTGATCCCCTGCGGGGCCACGCGCTGTTCATGATAGAAAGCCGGCTCATTTTCAGCCTGGTAGACTGTTTTTTCGGCGGTACGGGCAAGAGCAACTACAAGATCGAGGGCCGCGACTTCACCACGATCGAGTACCGGGTGATCAACAAGGTGGTGGGGATGGTGCTCCAGGACATGGACCAGGCCTGGGAACCGATTACCCCCGTGAAATTCGGTTTCGTACGTTCCGAGGTCAACCCCCAGTTCGCAACGATCATCCCTCCCACCGATGTGGTGATCGTCGTGCGTTTCGAAGTGGAAATGGACCGGCTGATGGGCAGAATGGCCCTCGTGCTGCCCTACTCCACCATCGAACCGATCCGGGCTAAGCTCTGCGCCAGCTACCAGAGCGACCAACTCGAAGTGGACGCGGCGTGGACCGCCCGCATGCGCAAGCGCCTGGGCGAAGTCCCCGTCGACGTGAGCGTGGAGATGGGAAAAGCGTTCCTCAAGGGGTCGGAACTGCTCAACATGGAAATCGGCGACATCATCATGCTGGACACGGACCCCCAGAAACCGCTCGTCGTCAAGGTGCACGGCATCCCCAAGTTCAGGGCGTCTCCGGGGATCCGGCGGTCCAACCAGGCCTTTCAGGTGTGCGAGGAAATACCACGGGGAGAATAAAACCTCCCGCAGGTATCGAAGCGCGAGCCGCATTCAATAAGGATACGAGATGGAACAGGAAGCCAGTTTTCCCACACTCGACAATGTGCAGGAACAGGGGCAAAAAAGCATGCGCGACCTTGATTTTCTTCTGGATATCCCCCTGGAAATATCGGTCGAAATCGGCCGAACCACGATGCTGATAAACGATCTTCTTCAACTCGGCCAGGGATCGGTTGTGGAACTCAACAAGCTGGCGGGCGACCCCCTGGAAATCCTGGTCAACCGCAAGCTCATCGCACGCGGAGAAGCGGTGGTGGTCAACGATAAATTCGGCATCAGGATCACGGACATCATAAGCCCCACGGAACGGGTGAAACAGTTGGCATAGGGCGGAGCCGGATGTCGGCCGCCGGGGACTTGTCCGTAAATGTTAGGCGGGGCACCGTAAAGCGGGGCACCGCCTACATCCGAACGGTCTCCGGAAGAAGCGGGAAACCACCATGGACTATGCAGCGCAATTACTGAGGGTCGCCGGAAGCCTTGCCCTGGTGCTGGCCGTTTTCCTTGCCGTCATCTACGGGTTGAAGCGGTCGGGGCGGTTCGTGCGCAAGACCCAGGCACAGCCTTCGATGGAAGTGCTGTCCAAGCACTCCTTCGGACCGCGCCACCACCTGGTGCTGGTGAGAATCGAAGGCCGGCAGAACGTGCTGGTGGGCATTTCGCCCCAGAACATGAGCATTTTGCCGACCGCCGCGGACCCGTCCAGCGCCCAGGACGCCCCGATGAAGGTCGAAAACCTATGAAACACGTCACCACAAATCCCCGTCCGAGAGGCGGAACAGGCACCCGGCTGAAAAAAGCCGCCGCGCTGACGGCGCTCGTCACCATCTCGGCGGCCGTTTTCTGCATCCTCGCCCCGAAGGCGCTGGCGGCGGGCGGGATCGACATCCCGGCGATCAGCCTCAACCTGGACAGCGGCAAGGGGCCGCAACAGGTCACCGGCATCCTGCAGGTGGTGTTCCTGCTGACCGTCATATCGATCGCCCCCGCCCTGCTCATCCTCACCACCAGCTTTACCCGCTTCGCC
>LUZZ01000082.1 GCA_001603845.1 Syntrophobacterales bacterium Delta_01
TTTGAATACTATTGGCAAAACGGGCGGACGATCCGCAGGGTACGGCGGCAAAGTCGCCGGAAAGCGGCTTCCACCGGGCAAAAAGCGGCCCCGCTGCCGCTTTGCGGCCCTTTGCCCGGAAGACTTTCTGCTTGACAAACAGCACCGTTTTCATTTAGCTTTGCGCTGTTTTTGTCAGCTTTCCGCTGCTCAGCATCTGATCTGGTGTCGCCCTGTCCCGTTCCGAAGTTTCACCTGCGCTGCCACTACCCGCTTCCTCGTCCTGCTGTTCGATTTTGTCTCCCAGCATTCCGCAAAAATACCTTGGCACAGTTTGGATGTTTTCAACCAAGGAGGTGACCGAAACTCTTACGCTCAGCCCTGTACCTTCGGCTCAGTGATTTAGAAACCAAGACAATTACACGAGAAATGGAGGAAAATACCAAATGGCGTACGATGCGACCAAAATGAAAGACTGGCAGATTGCAGAAGCAGCGGAAAAAAATATGCCCGATCCCGATCAGTGGCGGGACAAACTGGGGCTCAAGAAAGAAGAAGTGATCCCCATGGGCAGGCTGTGCCGGCTCGATTTCCTCAAGATCAACGAGCGGCTCAAAGACCACCCCGACGGCAAATACATCGAAGTCACCGCCATTACCCCCACGCCCCTCGGGGAAGGCAAGAGCACCACTTCCTGCGGTCTGATGGAAGGTCTGGGCAAGATAGGCAAGAACGTGGGCGGAGCTCTGAGGCAGCCTTCGGGCGGCCCCACGATGAACATCAAGGGAACGGCGGCCGGCGGCGGCAACGCCCTTCTCATTCCGATGACCGAGTTCTCGATGGGCCTCACCGGCGACATCAACGACATCATGAACGCCCACAACCTGGCGATGGTCGCTCTGACCGCCAGAATGCAGCATGAGAGAAACTACAACGACGAACAGCTCGCCCGCCTGACCCGGATGTCCCGCCTGGACATCGATCCCACCCGCATCGAGATGGGCTGGATACTGGATTATTGCGCCCAGGCGCTCCGCAGCATTATCATCGGCATCGGCGGCAGGCAGGACGGTTTCATGATGCAGTCTAGGTTCGGGATCGCCGTGAGTTCCGAGTGCATGGCCATTCTTTCGATCATCAACGATCTGCCCGACCTGAAAAAGAGGCTGAACGAAATAACGGTGGCGTTCAACAAGAAGGGGAAACCGGTCACCACGGGCGACCTGGAAGTCGGAAACGCCATGACCGCCTGGATGCGCAACACCATCAACCCGACGCTCATGTGTACGGTCGAATACCAGCCGTGCATGGTTCACGCCGGTCCCTTCGCCAACATCGCCGTCGGCCAGTCCTCGATCATCGCCGACCGCGTGGGCCTCAAGCTTTTCGACTACCACGTGACGGAGAGCGGTTTCGCGGCCGACATCGGGTTCGAGAAATTCTGGAACGTGAAGAGCCGCTACAGCGGTCTGAAGCCCAATGTTTCGGTTCTCACCACCACCATCCGCGCCCTCAAGATGCACGGCGGCGGGCCCAAGGTGGTGGCCGGGCTTCCGCTGCCCGAAGAATACACCAAGGAAAACCTGGGCATCCTGGAGCGCGGCCTTCCCAACATGGTCCATCACATCAACACCATCCGCAAGGCCGGCATCAACCCGGTGGTGTGCATCAACGCGTTCTACACGGACACCAAGGCTGAAATCGCGATGGTGCGCAAGGCGGCCGAGGCCGCAGGAGCGCGGTGCGCGGTTTCCGAGCACTGGCTCAAGGGCGGCGACGGCGCGGTGGAGTTTGCCGAAGCGGTGGTCGATGCCTGCAACGAACCCAACGAGTTCAAGTTCCTCTATCCCATCGAGACGAAACTCAGGGAGCGCGTGGCCATGATCGCCCGGGAAGTCTACGGCGCGGACGGCGTCTCCTGGACTCCCGAGGCGGAAGCCAAGGCGAAGATGCTGGAAGCCGATCCGAAATACGACGATTACGCCACCATGATGGTCAAGACTCACCTGAGCCTGACTCACGATCCGACAGTGAAAGGCGTTCCCAAGGGCTGGACCCTTCCGATCCGCGACGTCCTCATCTACTCCGGAGCGAAGTTCCTGTGCCCCTGCGCCGGCGCCATCAGCCTCATGCCGGGGACCTCTTCCGACCCGGCGTTCCGCAGGGTCGACGTGGACGTCAAGACCGGCAAGGTGATGGGTCTTTTCTAAGACCGGTTTTTCCTCTCTCTTTCTCCGGCGCGACGACCGCCGGGGAGGGAGAGAGGCTTTTTCGCCGTGCCGCGATTGAATTTCATTGGATGCGGGATAGGGACTTTCCTGCAAATTCTCACTGCAATTCATCACCGATTCCATGACGAGTTCCCAACCCGAGACCGCGGGGCGGGGACTTTCCGGTTTTGTGTCCGCAGCAGGGCCGGGTCCATGCAGCCCTGAGAAGCAAGGAGGATAGATATGGCTGCCAAACTACTCAAAGGCGCCGAAGTGGCCAAGGAAATCCGGGCCGAACTGAAGGCGGAAGTCCAGAAATTACAGGAAAAATACGGGGTGGTTCCGGGTCTCGTGACGATCCTGGTGGGTGAGAACCCGGCCTCCCAGAGCTATGTGCGGGCGAAGCAGAACACGGCCCACGAACTGGGGTTCTACTCGGTCCAGGACAACCAGCCGGCCGACCTGAACGAAGACGCCCTGCTCAAGCTGATCGACAAGTACAACAAGGACCCCAAGGTCGACGGCATCCTGGTGCAGCTTCCCCTGCCCAAGGGCGTCAACGAAAACAAGATCCTGCTGGCCATCGACCCCGGAAAGGATGTGGACGCGTTCCACCCGGTCAATGTGGGTAAGCTCATGATCGGCGAGCCCGACTACCTTCCCTGCACGCCGGCGGGCATCCAGGAGCTTCTGGTGCGGTCCGGAGCGGAAATCTCGGGGGCCGAAGTGGTGGTGATCGGACGGTCCAACATCGTGGGCAAGCCCATTGCCATGATGCTGGCGCAAAAAGGGCCGGGAGCCAACGCGACGGTCACCATTTGCCACACCCGCACCAAGGACGTCAAATGGCACGCCCAGCGGGCGGACATCCTGGTGGTGGCGGCCGGCGTTACCGAATACGTCAAGGGTGACTGGGTAAAGCCCGGCGCCGTGGTCATCGACGTGGGCGTCAACGAGGTTGGGAAGACCGCCGAGGGCAAGAGAATTCTCAAGGGCGACGTGGAATTCGAAACGGCGGCCGAAAAGGCCAGCGCCATCACGCCCGTTCCGGGTGGCGTCGGCCCCATGACCATCACGATGCTCATGAAAAACACCGTCCGCGCCTGCAAGGTGCACAACAACATTAAAGAATAGCGCCGGGCGGCAAATTATCGGCAAATGCGGCCGGGACCGGGTTGAAAACGCGGTTTCGGCCGTTTTTATTTATGGGAGACCTTCGGGCGTGGTACAATACTGTTCCACAATATTGCGGAGGTGGCGTCATGTTGCTGGAATACATTCAGGCAGCGCTTCGGCACGGCAGGTACGAGATTTTGACCGACGGTGGTTATTACGGCGAAATCCCCGAATGCCGGGGGGTTTATTCCAATGCCGCAACCCTGGAGGAGTGCCGGGAGCAACTGAGGGAAGTACTCGAAGAATGGGTCCTTTTCCGAGTGCATCGAAATCTTTCCCTACCTGTAATAGACGGGCGTGAGCTGGTAATCCGGGAAGTCGCCTGATGCCCCCTTTCGGACCAGTAAACAGAAAACATCTGGTTCAATGCCTGAGGGAAGCGGGATTCGAAGGTCCTTATTCGGGAGGCCGGCACCAGTTTATGGTCAGGGCCGATGTCACCGTAAGGGTTCCTAATCCGCACCAGAATGACATAGGCAAAGAACTGCTTGCCAGAATACTTCGCCATGCCGGGATCAGCAGAGAGGAATGGGAAAGCCTTTAACCGGCCGCTTTGCCGCTCCCCGTTTCGGTCGGAAGGCCGGCTTCCTGCCACCGGGACCATCCGTTGACCAGCACGCGTACGTGGCTGTAGCCCCTTGCGGCAAGCAGGGTGGCCAAGTCCTTGCTCAGGTTGCAGGTTTCACCGTCGCAGTAGGTGATGACCAGCGAATCGGGAGGGACGGCCGTCAGCATCTGTGCGGACGACTGGTCGAAGGTTTCGGGGAAGATGTTGAGCGCTCCCGCGATGTGCCCGTCTTCGAAGGTTTCCGGGGGGCGGGCGTCGATAAAGACCGCGCCGTGCGTCAGAAAGAGCGCTCTGGCTTCTTCCAGTGAGACGGACGGTTCCTCGTCGGTATCGATCGTACCGAGCCGTCCTTCCGGCGACCAGTCGCCCACCAGCGGCAGGCCGTCTTTTCGCAGGTGGTTTACCGAAAAAGACAGGGCCGCGGCCAGAGCCAGAATTGCCGTGATCTGCCAGAGGATGCTCGCCGCATTTTTCTTCAGGACCGTTTCCTCCCGTGCGCTTCATGCGCCTGTTTGTCGTTGAAATTTACATGAGTCCTATATACCCTGCCTGTCCGGTGCCGGTCAAACCGGCTCTTGAAGATAGTGCGTGAAATGCCGTCGGGTTTGTGCGGCGTTGTCTGCGGAATCGGGCGGCCTGCTTTCTGCCGCCTTTGCAGGGATTGGAGGCGTAAAAAATGAGGGCCGTGATCCAGCGGGTCTTTGAAGCGGGCGTTACGATAGGGGGGGAGCCGGTCGCGCGGATCGGCGCGGGGATGCTGGTGCTTCTGGGCGTGGGGGCGCAGGACAGTGCCGAAGACGCCTGCTACCTGGCGGAAAAAACGGTTCACCTTCGCATTTTCCCCGACAGCGCCGACAAGATGAACCTGTCGGTGCTGGACGTGGACGGCGAGATCCTGGTCGTGTCGCAGTTCACGCTCTACGGGGACTGCCGCAAGGGCAGGCGGCCCTCGTATGCTGCCGCGGCAGCGCCGGAAGCGGCCGAAGCGCTCTACGAATCGTACGTGAACGAGCTGTCGGGCTTCACGTCCCGCGTGTCCACCGGAAGGTTCCAGGAGATGATGCAGGTTTTTTTGGTCAACGACGGTCCAGTGACGCTGCTGCTGGACAGCCGGAAAGGGTTTTGAACCGGCCGGGTGAAAAACCATACGAAAAAATACTTCGAACGGCTGTACGGCGAAGGGCAGGGCGCACGGCGGCCGGCGATCGGCGGAAAGGCGCTCGCTACGGATCTGGGCTATCCGCGGCAGGTTGTTGAAGCCGTTCCGGGTGCGTTGTGGGAAGACTTCCTGCCGTGCGGAGACGTTTTTCCATACGTCCGGCCGCGGGACGGAGACCGCGTGTTGAACCTGGGAAGCGGGGCGGGGGTGGATTCTCTGGCCCTGAGGCTTGCCGGCGGATTTCGGGGCGGGATCGTTAACGCGGATATCGTATTTTCGGTGCTGGAGAAGGCGTCACGGACCGTCCGGCAGGCATTCCCGGGCCTGCGGTTCGACTGGATCTGCGCCGACGGCGAGGAGCTTCCTTTTGCGCCGGGCGCGTTCCGGTGGGTGATCGTCAACGGCGTGCTGAGCCTTTGTCCCGACAAGGAAAAGCTGGCGTCCGGCCTGGGGCGCGTTCTGGAAGAGGGCGGCATCCTGGCGGGAGCGGACCTTTGCCGGAAAGGCCCGCTCCCGGATTATTTCCGGGAAGAACCGGACGCGTGGGCCTGGTGCATGACCGGGGCCCTGTCGCGCGCCGAGTTGGAGTCGCTTTTCCACACCGCGGGATTTCGCGGGCTCGAATGGATTTCGGAGCCCATGGATGAGTTCTTTGACCGGGTGGTATTCGTTTACCGGAAAAGGTGAGCGAAATCTCCGGCCCCGTGTTCTTTATTCGTGCGCCGCGTGTTCGTCCACCATGGTGATGGCCTTGGCGGGGCATTCTTCGGCGCAGATCCCGCACCCCTTGCAGTAATCCATGTCGATTTCCACCGGCACCGATCTCTTGACGACCCCTTCGGGGCAGTACATCCAGCACAGGTGACAGGAGGATTTCCCGGTTTTCGAAGGGATGCATTTGGTATGGTCGATTTCGGGCCTGGAGGACCTCCAGTCGCCCGTTTTTCCGGCTTCCGCCTCGCAGACGGTCGAACACGCGCGCGTGAAGCGATCTTCTCTTGGTGCAGTGGAACCCATTGCGTTTTCCTCACATTTGAGACTATTTGCAGCCGCAATCGCAGCCGCAGGCTTTGGCAAACCCGCCGGAAAGCATCGTCTGCTCATAGGCCGACCGGGCCCCGGTGACGTTTTTTTCGGCGGCGTCGCCCTTGAAGTGATTTCTCAGGGATTTTTCGATACTCTCCAAGCTCACCAGGCCGGTCGCCTTGGCGAAACCGCCCAGGATGGCCGTGTTGAAGAGCACCGCGCCGGAGATGATCAGGCCGGCTTCCTGTGCCCAGCGGCTGGCGTCGGTGGTCGCCACCCGCACCGGGGCGTTGAAATGAAATTCCTCGGGCGGCTTGGGGCTGTTGACGAGCACCAGGCCGTCCGGCTGGATGCCGGCCACGACGTTGACCACCTTCAGGATGGTCTCGTCCAGCACGACCACCACGTCCGGATTTTTCACCAGCGACATGGTGCGCACCTGCTCCCGGGCGAAGCGGTTGGTGGCGATAACGGGAGCGCCCCGTCGTTCCGCTCCGAAAAACGGAGCGGCGGTAACTCCCTTGAATCCTTCGTAATAAGCGGCTTCCGCGAGTATCTCGGCTGCCGTGACCGCACCCTGACCCCCGCGGCCGTGCCATCTGACTTCAATGTATTTTCTATCCATTAAACCGGCGACCTCTGATTCGGATACACTATTAACCAACGGCGGGCTGGAACAGCCGTGCCCGCCCACACATGGATATCGGGCGCAAGCCCTTGGTACATAGCCCTTTCGGCCGCCGTAGTCAACTTGCTTGTTGGCGGGGGCTTTTAAGAACGCCGGCTCAATTGCAAATCGGCATCGGTCCGGTGTCTTCCCGCCTGAATCGCGGCAATCAACTGCCTGGTCGCCATGCGCGGGTCGGGTGCGGCCATGATGGCGGATACCACGGCCACGCCGTCGGCCCCGGCTCGAATGATGTCGGCGGTGTTGGTGGCATTGATGCCTCCGATGCCGACCAGCGGAATCCGGACGGCCTTGCGTATTGCACGCAGACCTTCCAGGCCGGAAGGGGGCGGCGTATCGGTTTTGGTCCCGGTGAGGAATATGGGGCTGACGCCCAGGTAATCGGCGCCGGCGGCTTCCGCCGAAACGGCCTCTTGGGGAGTGCTCACCGAGATTCCGATGATCATCCGTTCGCCGGCCGTCCTGCGGGCTTCGGCGCAGCCCATGTCCTCCTGGCCGAGATGGACTCCCGCCGCGGCGCACTCCATGGCGATATCCAGCCGGTCGTTGATGATGAGCGGGACCCCCATTTCATCCGTAACGCTTTTCATCGAGCGGGCCTGTTGCAGGAAACGGTCGCTTCCCAGGTCCTTTTCGCGCAATTGCACGACGGTCACTCCGCCGAGGATCGCCTCCCGCACCACCTGTTCGATAGGCCTGTTCCGGGCAAGGCTGCGGTCCGTGACGAGGTAGAGTGAGCAGTCGATTTTTTTCATGCGGGTTTATGAGGGCCTTACTTGCATTCTTTCCATGAGAAGGGATGGGCGCAGGGCGTCCAGCCGGTCCAGGAGCAGGGGCTGGAACGTGCCCGGACCGGGGTTTGATAGCGCGGCAAGCTCTCCGGCGATTCCAAAGGCCACGAGGGCACACGCCGCCGCGGTGAACGCGTCCGGTTCCACCGCGTTGAACGCGCCCATGATGGCGGTGGCGGAGCAGCCCGTTCCGGTTATCCGGCCCATGAGCGGGTGGCCGTTCCCGATCGTAACGGAGACGGTCCCGTCGGTGACGAAATCTTCGGCTCCCGTTACGGCCACCACGGAGCCGATCTCCCGCGCCAGGCGAAGGGCTGCGGATGCGGCTTCGTTCGTGCTGTTGGCGGAATCGACCCCCCTCGTACGGGTCCCCTGTCCGGCCAGTGCCAGGATCTCCGAAGCATTCCCGCGAATGATCGAGGGCCTGGCCAGATGAATGAGCTTCCGGGCCGTTTCCGTTCGAAACCGCGTGGCGCCGGCCCCCACCGGGTCGAACACTATCGGGATCGAACGGTTTGCGGCAGCCGTTGCGGCCTTCTCCATCGACTCCACCCAGGGCGAGGAAAGGGTGCCGATATTGATCACCAGGGCATTGGACAGCCCGACCATCTCCTCCATCTCTTCGGGGGCGTGAGCCATAACAGGGGAAGCGCCCAGCGCCAGAAGGACATTGGCGGTAAAATTCATCACCACAAAATTGGTTATATTATGGATCAGCGGATGACGTTCCCGGATTTTAACCAGATTGCTGCACGCACGCTCCGGAAATGCGCCTATCTGAAAATCGGTCATGAAACCACCTGACTGAACTGTCGTTCGAATTGAACTGCCATGTACGAGCTGCCATTTAAATGAAATAGCGATTTCTGCAACCCGTCCCGCGAACGGCCTTCCGGCAACACTTCCGCTAACGGCCGTTTCCGCGAATTTTTTCAGCCCGGAAGGCTTCGAAAAGGCTTCGAAATCTGTGGAACCAGGAATCCATCAGGGCTTCATATACAGTGTGATGGTATTTACCTTTTCGCCCGCCAAAAGTCCAACCGAATGCACTCGCCTTGATGTCCGGCTTATGGGTCCAGCGCGCTCACCGGAGGGTGGAATGCTCGCTCTGCCCCATTTCGTGATTGAATGATTTGAATAGGAGAAGTTTTTGGGAAGTCGGGATTTCAACGGTTAGGAGAATTCTGTGAACTTTTTTGGGATTGCTCGTTGACTCGAATGCAACCATAACCGGCGCAGAGCTTGCGGAGCGCCCGCGTTCATGGCCTTGTTATACCCTTTTCGATGCCTTGAATTGTGACGAGCATACGCTTTAACTGCCCATCGTCCTCAAAGAAATGGGCGTCCTTGATAACGACTGTACGTCTCGATGCAATCACTTTGTCGATTTCCATCTCGATTTGATTTAGTACCGGCATCATTACTTTCAGGTCATAGGAAAGAACAGCCTTGGCGTCGTCAATACTTTTAAGTCCTTGATGCATGTGAGCATAGATTCTGAGCTTGAAAGCGATGTCATCGGGATTGCCAATGAGATGGCTGTAGTCCCCATCCATAATTCTGCTGCTGGCCTCAAATAGTCTCTCAGATACCTTCGCAATGGCTTCTTCTTTGCTCATTGAGCATTGCGGGTAATATTTGTCAAGCATGCCTTTGGGCATCGTTCCCGAGACAATCACCGGGGTCAGTCGGTCCAGGAAATATGGAGATGCCAGACCGACACTAAATGGATGTATGCGTTTTTTGTTGAGCAGTTCTATCGTAATCTTCTCATACACACGTCGATATATTTCAGATACTAGAAAATTTAGGAGTTCTTTATGCAGCAAACCCATGAGATCTGCGGCGGAGGTAACTACCTGCTGGAACTTATCCCCCCGTAAATACCTAAAGAAGTCACGGCTATAGCCGAAGAAATCGACAAAACCTAAATTGATTCTCTTAGCCTCGCCGATGCTACCGATCCTTGTTTGTAGCTCCCTTAACCCGCATTATTCATGATGGCAGCTGAGGGGACCGACCCGCATGCCAAATTTCAC
>LUZZ01000472.1 GCA_001603845.1 Syntrophobacterales bacterium Delta_01
GATGGGCAACAGCCTCCAGGACGTCATCACCTTCGGCAGAAGGGCCGGCGTGAACGCGGCGAAATACGTGAACGCGGGCGTGGAACTCAAGAAGCTCACCCTGGACCACGTGGCGAAGTTCGAAAAGGAACTGGAAGAGGCGGGCATCACCGACCCCATCGTGGCCCCTATCCTGCTGCCCGATTACTCGACCGACGAAGTCGCAGCCAGACGGCACGCCGAAGCCATGCAGGAAAGCGAGTAACAGGCGGCACGTCGACGCAGTAGCCGATAGAAGCGATTAACAGGGCTTTTGGCCTTCCAAGGGGCATCCGGGTCGCACCGGGCGCCCCTTTTTTATTCGCATGAAGCGGTTCGTGATTTCTTCTTGAGCAGCTATCGAAATGTGTATATATTTTAGTGAGTTTTCAATACAACTTCGGGAGGAGACCCCATGGCTCTCAGCATCAGAAATGAGCGGGCAGAAAAGCTTGCCCGCGAAGTCGCGGCCGAAACCGGAGAGAACTTGACCGAAGCCATAACTCACGCCCTGGAGGAGAGACTGGAGCGCATTAAAGGACGCCGCAGGGAAATCGACCTAGCCGGAGAGATCATGAAAATATCCAGGCGTTGCAGCGCTCTTCCGGATGTGGACCAACGCGACGCAGACGAGATCCTGGGCTACGATGAGCGGGGGCTCCCGCAATAATGGTCATCGACACGTCCGCGCTGGTGGCGATCCTTTTGGAAGAGCCCGAAGCGAAACAATTCGCACGGGCCATAGCCGCCGATCCACAAAGGTTTATCTGTACCTTTACAGTATTGGAGGCTGGAATAGTCATAGAAGCAAGGAAGGGCGAATCGGGCGCGCGAGAGTTGGATCTCCTCCTGCACCGTGCGGAGATCGAAATGGTTTCCCTGACCTCGGAACAGGTCGAGATTGCACGCTCTGCCTGGAGAATATACGGGAAAGGACGACATCCCGCGGGGCTAAATATCGGCGACTGCTGCTCCTATGCCCTTGCAAAGAGCCTCGACGAGCCGCTCCTTTTCAAGGGCGGTGATTTCTCCCAAACCGATATCAAAACGGCACTGAGGGCGTAGGGTCGGCAAAAGTGAAGCGCTGCCCACCGAAACAGTCCCCACCATCCGATGGGGCAAAAAACGCCCCCGCTTATCCTCCTACAAAATCGACCTCAGGTGCTGTTCCAACTGGTGCTTGGGGACGGCGCCCAGAACCCTGTCCGCCGGGCCGCCGTTTTTGAACAGAATAATGGTCGGCACGCTCTGGACCTG
>LUZZ01000473.1 GCA_001603845.1 Syntrophobacterales bacterium Delta_01
AAATAAAATCGACCAAAAACGCCGGCACGGCGGGCACAACAACGCGGCGCCCGCCCCGCCGTATCCATCACGGTCTTCGTAATGTATGCTTTCCCGGAACGGCCGCCGCCGGCTATCTCCAGTGGCCCGGGACCCAGTAACCGTAATAATTGTGGTGCCCGGGAACCCATCTGCCGGCCCGCCTCCAGTGCCCGGGAATCCATTCGCCGTAGGGGCCCCGATGTCCGGGCACCCACGCCCGGTCGGGGGCGTACCTCGGGCCGGGGCGGTACGGCGGCGGCGGATAATAGGCATAGGCCGGACCGGAATAGACCGGGTAGGGCTGAAAGGGGGCCGTGACGATGGCCGCGGCGGTTCCCAGCACGGCGCCCGCCACTGCGAACGGAATCAGGAGCGGGTTGAAGATACAGCATTCTCCGGCCTGCACGGTGGCGGCGGAAAACAACATCACGAAAACGAAACAAATGCACGCTACGGCTGTCACCTTGTTTGTTCTCATCCCTGAAACTCCTGCTATACTTTGGTTTTGCCCGACTACGACCGATATGACGTGCCCGCGGCAAGATTTGTTTACAGGACGCGTCGCGCAAAATTTCCTTTCAAAGATAAACATTGGAGAAAAATGAAGCTCGATTCCACCCGCTTGACTGCCCTGCTGGAGGCTGTCCGGGGAAGCCGGCCCGCCGATCTTTTCCTTAAGAACTGCCGGATCGTAAATGTTTTTTCCGGGCGCATCGAGGAGGCCGGACTCGCCGTATTCGACGGGCTGGTGGCCGGCCCCGGCGACTACGAGGCGCGGCAAACCGTTGACGCCGGCGGGATGTACGTATGCCCGGCGTTCATCGACGGCCACGTGCATATCGAAAGCTCGCTTCTGGGCCCCGCTGAATTTTGCGCCGCCGTGCTGCCCTGGGGGACGGGCGCGGTGGTGGCGGACCCGCACGAAATCGCAAACGTGCTGGGACTGGCGGGCATAAGATTTTTTCTGGAATGCGTGCGGGGCCTGCCGCTCGACGTTTTTTTCAACGTTCCGAGCTGCGTGCCGGCCTCCCCGCTCGAAACGTCGGGCGCGGTGCTCCGCGCCGCGGACCTCGAATCGCTTTTCCCGCACGAAAACCTCCTGGGGCTGGCCGAGGTGATGAACTTTCCGGGTGTCGTCATGGGCGATCCGCAGGTGGCCGACAAGCTCCTGCTTTTCCAGGAAAGGATCATCGACGGCCACTGTCCGGGCTTGAGCGGGCGCGACCTCAACGCCTACGCGGCCGCCGGCATCCGCTCCGACCACGAATGCACGTCCAGGGCCGAGGCGGAAGAAAAACTGGCCAGGGGCATGGCGGTAATGATGCGCGAGGGCAGCCAGTCCAAGGACCTGGCCGCCCTGGTCGGCCTGGTGGACGACCGCAACTGGCCGCACTGCATGCTGGTTTCGGACGACGTCCACCCGGACGACCTGATCGGCAGGGGCCACATGAACGCGGTGGTGAACCGGGCCATGGAGCTGGGGCTCGACCCGGTGAGGGCCATCACCCTCGCCACGTGGACGACGGCCAATTATTTCCGGCTGCCCCGGCGCGGGGCACTTGCCCCCGGCTTTTTCGCCGATTTCAGCCTCAGCCCCACCCTCAATCCCTGGAACCCGGTGCACGTTTTCAGGCGGGGAGTGGAGATCGCGCGCGACGGAAAACTCCTGGTGGACCCCTCCGGGTGGCCGCGGCCGAAAATTCCGGCCAACCCCATGAACATCCCGGACATCGGCCCCGAGGACCTGCGGGTGCCGGCGGAAAGCGGGCGCCTCCGGGTGATCGGGGTGCGCGAAGGGACGCTTCTTACCGAAAAAATCCTGGTTGCGCCCAAAATTGCGGGCGGATATGCTGTAGCGGATCCCGAGCGCGACATCCTCAAGGCGGCCGTGTTCAACCGCTATGTTTCCGGCAGGGCGCCGTCGCTGGGGTTCGTTCGGGGTATCGGGCTGAAAAAGGGCGCTATCGCCACCTCCGTTGCGCATGATTCGCATAACGTCGTTGCAATCGGGGTAAGCGATGCCGATATTATCGCAGTGGTTTGCGAGCTTAAAAAAACCGGCGGAGGAATGGCCGTGGGGGCGGCCGGCGGCGAAATGGAAATCCTGCCGCTGCCCATTGCCGGACTCATGTCCGAAAAAACCGCCCCGGAAGTGGCGGAAAGACTCGCGCGCCTGAAGGCGCTGGCCGGAGCCTGGGGGGCCGGCCTTTCCAACCCCTTCATGGCGCTTTCTTTTCTCGCTCTGCCCGTCATCCCGGAACTCAAGATCACGGACCTGGGACTGGTGGAAGTTTCCAGCTTCTCGCACGTTCCCCTGTTCGAACGGTGAGGCGGAGGCGAAAAAAACCGGGACCGGCGCCCGTCGGGGCAGCGCGGTGAGGCATCATTGGGACACACCAAAGGACGGAGGGTACGATGAGTAGTCTTTCATGCACTTCAATGGACGATGTGGTGGGTTTTGCCATTGAAAAGGAACAAAAAGCGATGGATTTTTACCGGGGATGTGCGCAGCGCGCCAAAAACCCCGGGATAAAGCAATTTTTCGAGGAAATGGTACTGGAAGAACAGCGCCATCGGGACCTGCTCAAAGGCCTGGACACCCTGGACCTCCAGACGCTCAAGCTCGATAAGCCCGAAGACCTCAAAATATCCGACTACCTGGTGGACGTGCCGTTCAAAGAGGATCTCACCTACCAGGAAGCCCTCACCATCGCCATGAAAAGGGAAGAAAAAGCGCATGCGTTCTACGCCGGGTGGAAAAACAAGTGCCTGAACGAAAAGACCGCCCAGCTCTTTGAAATTCTTGCCAACGAAGAATCCAAGCACAAGCGCAAGCTCGAAAACCTCTACGACGAAGAGATCCTGAACTGGGATTGAAGACGGAAGACAGATGTCGGATGGCGGAGGACAGAGGACGGAGGACGGGTGTCGGAGAGCGGAAGACGGATGATGGTGCGGGGGCGCGGATCGGTCCTTCTCCGGTGAAGGCCGCGTCCTGACGCCGGCGTCGTTGAAGATAGCGGACCGCGCCTCCCGTCGTGCTTGCGGGAGGTTGCGGTCCTTTTTTTCATTGCCGCGATCCCGGGGCCGGGGTCCGGCGTCTTTGCCGGCTGCTCGCTCCCGGCTTATATTTTCCATAGGAACCGCCTTCGGGCGGCAGGCTCTTTTGCGGGAGGTTCCAATGACGGCAAAAAGACTCGACGGAATCAAAGGCTGTGTTTTCGATGCGTACGGGACCCTGTTCGACTTCAATTCCGCGGTGGCGCACTGCCGCGATGTCCTGGGGGACCGGGCCGACGCCCTTTCCCGGATATGGCGCGAAAAGCAGCTCCAGTACACGTGGCTTCGCTCCCTCATGGGGCGGCACGAAGACTTCTGGCAGGTGACGGGCGACGCCCTGGACTACGCCATGAAATCTCTCGCTATCGACGATAAATCCCTTCGAGACCGGCTCATGAGCCTCTACCAGACCCTGGCCGCCTTTCCCGACGCCGTCCCCATGCTCCAACGGCTCAAAGCTGGCGGCCTCAAGACGGCCATCCTGTCCAACGGCACTCCGGACATGCTCCTTGCGGCCGTGAAGGCCACGGGCATCGACCGGTTGCTGGACGCGGTGCTCTCCATCGAAGAGGCCGGCGTCTACAAGCCCCACCCCTCCGTCTACCAAATCGCCTTGGATTCCCTGGCCCTGGCGGCGCCGGAAGTCGCCTTCGTATCCTCCAACGCCTGGGACGCCCACGGCGCTTCGGCCTTCGGCATGAAGGTGATCTGGTGCAACCGCTACGGGCAGGGGCGGGAAATGCTTCCCGGCGCTCCGGACGTGGAGCTGACCACCCTGGCGGACATCCCCGCCATCCTCGGCCTTCCCCGCTGACGAATTTCTGCGGAATGGAGCATCGGCGCCGCCGGCCGGTCGATAGTTCCCGGTTCGAAGTCCCGGGGGCCTCTGCGGACAATCTGTTTTGGACAAGCAGGGCGTTAAGGCTTACTGTAATAGATTGCCGCCCGTGATCGGAGGTAATTTCCCACGCCCGCAGAGAGGAGACCGATGGCCCAGGATAGAGAATTTTCACTGGAGTTCGAAAGGCAAATCCCCGAGATCCGCACCCTTGCCCGGTTCTACCGGCACGTGAGGACCGGCGCGGAAGTTTTGTCTCTCATAAACGACGACGACAACAAGGTCTTCGGGGTCGTTTTCCGCACTCCGCCCCCGGACTCCTCGGGAGTGGCCCACATTATGGAACACTCCGTCCTGTGCGGCTCGCGCAAGTACCCGCTCAAGGAGCCGTTCGTCGAACTGCTCAAAAGTTCGCTGAAAACGTTTCTGAACGCCTTCACCTACCCGGACAAGACCTGCTACCCGGTGGCCAGCCAGAACGTGCAGGATTTCTACAACCTCATCGACGTCTACCTGGACGCCGTGTTCTTCCCGCTCATCACCCCGTTTACGCTCCAGCAGGAAGGCTGGCACTACGAACTGGAAAGCCCCGGCGGCCCCCTCACCATCAAGGGGGTAGTGTACAATGAAATGAAGGGGGCCTACTCTTCCCCGGACAGCCTGATTTCCGAGCTCTCGCAGCAGTCGCTTTTCCCGGACACTACCTACGGGCTGGATTCGGGAGGCGACCCGAAGGTCATTCCGTCCCTTACCTACGAGTCGTTCAAGGCGTTTCACCAAAAATTCTACCACCCGTCCAACGCCCGGATTTTCTTTTACGGAAACGACGATCCGGAGCACCGGCTGGAAATAATCTCGCAATACCTGCAGGGGTTCGAAAAGGCGGCCCCCGGATCGGACGTTCCGCTCCAGCCGCCGATTTCCGAACCGAGGCGGATCGTTCGCCCGTTTGCCGCCGGAGAGGAGGGCGAGGGCGCGGACGGTCTCAAGGGAATGGTCACCGTCAACTGGCTGCTGCCGCAGACCACCGATGCCGTCTCCAACCTGGCCTTCCAGGTGCTGGAATACATCCTGCTCGGCATGCCGGGCTCGCCTCTCCGGAAAGCCCTCATCGAGTCCGGGCTGGGCGAGGACCTGGCCGGATCGGGCCTTGAAAACGACTTGCGGCAGAGTTTCTTTTCCGCCGGTCTCAAGGGTATCCGCACCGAGGACGCGGGGAAGGTGGAGCGGCTGATCTTCGATACCCTGTCCGGCCTCGCGGAAAACGGTATCGATCCCGCCACGGTGGAAGCGGGTCTCAACACCGTGGAGTTTCGGCTGCGGGAAAACAATTCGGGCAGCTTTCCCCAGGGGCTGGTGCTGATGCTCCATTCGCTCACCACCTGGCTCTACGATGCCGACCCGCTGGCGATGCTGGCCTTCGAGGCCCCCCTGGAGCAGGTGCGGGCCGAGGCGAAGGCGGGAGGCCTTTTCGAAGATCTCATCCGCCGCCACCTGCTGGAAAACCGCCACCGGTCGGTCGTCCTGTTGTCTCCCGACCCGGAGCTTGCGGCCAGGGAACTGGAAGAGGAAACCAAAAAACTCGCCGGGATCAAGGCCGCCATGCCCGAAGCGCGGGTACGCGAAGTCATCGAAAACCACCGGGAGCTTTCCCGCCTGCAGTCGCTGCCCGATTCGCCCGAAGCGCTGGCGAAAATTCCCGTGCTCGCCGTTTCCGACCTGGACCGGAAAAACCGGGAAGTCCCCATGGAAGCCGGTTCGGTGGACGGCGCACGGGTGTTTACCCACGATATTTTCACCAGCGGCATCACCTACCTG
>LUZZ01000083.1 GCA_001603845.1 Syntrophobacterales bacterium Delta_01
CTGCACCCTGGGATGATCGAAATCGATGAACTTGCCGCTCTGGTCGATGATGCCGGAGACCAGCAGTTCGGCGATCACGTCGATGATGGCGGAGCCGCAAAGGCCCATCGGTTTCTGGTTTCCGATGGTCTCGTAGGAAACTCCCTCGCCGTTGATGTTTATCTTCTGGATCGCCCCGGCGATGGCCCGCATCCCGCTCTTGATTCCTCCGCCCTCAAAGGCCGGGCCGGCCGATGACGAGCAGCAGACCAGCCATTCGTTGTTGCCGATCACGATTTCGCCGTTTGTGCCCACGTCGATGAGAGCGCTCAGCTCCGGCCGGTCGTTCATGCCGCATGCCAGCACGCCCGCGGTGATGTCTCCGCCGACGTAGCTGCTGACGCAGGGCATGCAGTGGAGCAGGGCCTTGGGGTGGGTCTTGAGACCCGCCTCGGAGGCCAGGAACTGCGGAAACTGGGTGGCGGTGGGGATGTAGGGATCGACTCGAATGTGGCGGGGATCGAGCCCCAGGAGCAGATTGCTCATCACGGTATTGCCCGCGGTCATGAAACAGGTGATGTCCTCGCGGGTGATGTCGGTTTGCCAGATCAGGGAGTCCACCAGGGAATTGATGGTGAATACCACCGCTTCGGTGAGGGGGGCCAGGCCGCCTTGGGTGGTGGAGTATATCATGCGGGAGATGACGTCTTCGCCGTAGCGCGCCTGGCTGTTGTGGCTGGCCTTGACCGCCGCCACGGTTCCCGTGCGCAGGTCGACCAACTGGGCGACGATGGTGGTGGTGCCCACGTCGACGGCCACGCCGTAGTTTTGAACGCTGGTGTTTCCGCCCTGGATGTCGCGAATGTGGGACCATTCCGGGTCCCGGTAGTTGACCGTTACGGTAACCTTCCAGTTGTTTTTGCGGATGAGCCTCGGCAGTTCCCACAGGCAGGAATAATGGGCCTGGATGTTGGGGATTTCGGGCGCCTTTTTTCTCATCTCCCGGTAAATGCGTTCCAGGTCCGAAAGGCTGTCGTGAATGGTGGGGTGGGGCAGCGCCAGGTAGTGTTTTTGGGAAATGGGGCGGAAATAGGGGATGTTGGGCAGGTCGGGGCCCTTTTCCACGGCGGTCGGTTCGTCATAAGAAATGAGGTAATCGGCGACCTGGATCTGTTCGATGTCCTGCCTCGATTCGGGCGGAATCCAGACTTCGATGTCCTCGTCCCGGCTCTCCGCCTGGCACGCCAGGGCGTAGCCCTCCTCCAGTTCCTTGCGGCTCAGCTTGCCGATGACCTTGCTGGACAGGGACACCTTGCCCTTGTTGATTTTCACGCGGCATTTACCGCACGCTCCCTGGCCCCCGCACAGGTTGTTGATGTCTATTCCGGCATAGGAGGCGATATCGATCAGTTTTTCTCCGGATTGCGCTTCGATT
>LUZZ01000084.1 GCA_001603845.1 Syntrophobacterales bacterium Delta_01
TATCTCATCGCCTCGGAAAAATTCGGGCGCGATTTCTGCCGGGAAGACGACCCGCTGGAAGCAATCGGGAAACTGGCCCGCGTCGCCCCGGCGGCCGTGATCACGCTGGGGACCGGCGGGCTGGTGTGGTGCGCCGGGGGCGCGTGCGGGGAAATCCCGGCGTTCACGGTGGCTGCCGTGGACACCACGGGGGCCGGCGACATATTCCACGGAGCGTTCGCGCTCCGCACGGCCCTGGGCGACGGATTTGCGGCGGCGCTGCGATACGCCGGAGCGGCCGCGGCCCTGGGCTGCACCAAAATGGGCGCAAGACCCGGAATTCCCAAAGATAACGAAGTAAAGGAATTTTTGGAAAAATTTCGGGATGCCGGGTGACGCGGGCAAGCACTCTTGCTGCGCACACGCCCCGGACAACTGTGCAAAAATCCTGATTTTTGGGGCGGGCACGATCTCGATGCCTGTTGTCCGAACGCGGTTTCTATTCGGATGGCTGGGAACCCCGGTCTTGGAATCCTTTGGTCTTCGTCATGCCGTTATTTGGAAACAGGAGCCCGGGAACAGGTGCAAACCACCGGAGCGGTGGTGGGCGGGCACGGTTTTATCGTGCCCACTATTCCGCACGGCAAGGCGGTGGGCACGATGGAACCGTGTCCACCCTACAAGACACCCTCTCCCCTCGCCGGAGCTTGGGAACCAGCAGAAAGGGGATGCAGCCGGCAAAGACGCCGGATTTCCGCCCGAAAACGTTGCGGAAATGACGGTTTTGGAGGTTTTTCGTTAGCCTATGAAGTTCGACGTTTGGCCTCATCCCCATGTCCGGGCGTGGGAACGAGGATTCGAACCCCGTTTGGGCAACAAGCTCAAAAGCCGTGCCCGCGCACGGTCCCAATATCGAACATCCGGCGTCCGCTATTTTCTCCCGAACCGCTCGGCTATCTTGCGGATAACATCCGAGGTCGAGTGGTCGGGGACCATCTCGATGGTGGCGACCTGTCCGCCGGCGCGCCGGACCTCTTCGGCCCCCACGATCCGGTCGACGGGCCAGTCGGCGCCTTTTACCAGGAAATCGGGAAGGAGGCGGCGGATGAGTGGAAGGGGATCGGGAGTGTCGAAAAGGGTCACGTAATCCACGCATTCCAGCGCGGCCACCAGTTCCGCCCGGTCGTTTTCCGGGACCACCGGCCGGTCGGGACCCTTGATCCGCCTGACCGAACCATCGGTGTTGACCGCGACCACCAAAACGTCGCCCAGGCCGCGCGCTTCTTCCAGGTAGCGCACGTGGCCGACGTGAAGGATGTCGAAACAGCCGTTGGTGAAAACGACCTTGCCGCCGCGGCTTCCGACCTGTTCCCGGATCGCCGCCAGTTCGTCGAGGGATTTTATCTTGCGCCTTGCTATCATGATTTGCCGGCCGCCGGTGGGGAACCGAGCGCCGAGGTCACTTCGCGTTCGACCATTTCCAGTTCGGCCGCGGTGGCCCCGGGACTCAAGTAAAAATTTTCACAATCAAGGCCGTCAACCAGCCCTTCGCGATACATTTTAAGCCAGAACGGGAGGCTGGGATGGTAGGGGCGGCTGCGGGTAATATCTGGAAATTCTAGGAATATCAAACCCTTAAATACTTCTCTCAGCCACTTGAGGACTGCCCTGCCGCCACCCTGCCTTTTCGGGCCGGCTACTTCCAGATGATAGAGCGTGATCTCCTTGCTCCCATCATCCGTGAGGCACAGACTCATCTCTCCGCTACAGTAGCCCGGTCGTTTAAACCGGAGCACCTCCATGGGGCCGAAGCCCTTGAGGACCGTAAGCAACTCGGGTATCGAGAGACTACTGTGCGCGGCTTCCCATTGTGCCCCTTTCCAATCGACAACCGCCACGCAATTGAGCTCCGGAACCTGACACCGACGAGTTGATGCCAATGGCGAATGAGCTGTGCAGTTTCCGTTTGGCCGTCGAGAGAGCGCGAATCAAATCCGGTTCCCAGGAGGGCGAAACATCATACAATTCCTCTTCCTCCGTCCGGATCCGGAACGAACTGAGAGGGGGGTCCTTCTTCGAGCAGTCCATGCTCTCAAAGAGCAGGACTCAAAACAGATTGCCTTTTTGCAGCACTATGGTGTGGATTCCTAATCTTTCTATTTCAGGGCAGACTTCATACAACTTCGACTTGAGACCTTCCGATGGTTTCATGGAATACCCGCCGCAGTTTGAGTATCAACCCGGAAAAGAACAGCCACTGGCACCAGAACCATAACAGCGCTCCAGAAAAACCGAGCGCGGCAAAGACTTTCACGATGAAGAAGAAATTAGCGTCTGAGCTGACGTAAGGCCTCGAACAAGGCAATTCCCACGGATGTAGCGAGATTAAGACTCCGGACCCTGACTCTATCAATTGGTATACCTACCACGTTTTCCGGTTCGTGTACAAGGAATTCTCCGGGCAGCCCCCTGGTTTCGGGACCGAACACCAGGCAGTCGCCGCGGCGGAAGGAAAAGTCGTAGTAGGGCCGCTCGGCGTGGGCCGAAAAGCGGATCATCCTGGAGTGGGGGATTTCCCGCTGCGCGGTCGAGATGTCGGGAAAGAGCTTCATGCGCACGTGGGGCCAGTAGTCGAGACCGGCGCGCTTGAGCATCTTGTCGGTGATGCGGAAGCCCAGGGGTTCGACCAGGTAGAGGGGCGTGTGGGTGGCGGCGCAGGTCCGGGCGATATTTCCGGTATTTTGAGGAATTTCCGGTTCGTAAAGGAGAACGCTTAAACGGGGATCGAAGACCATGGGACGACCGATGCGGCGGGCGGGAACCGGGATATGGGAGGACGGGCGCCGGAGCCGGCTTCGGCCCCCCGCACCCGGCTCCCGGGTTCATTCAAACCGTTAAGCCGTGCGTACCGCCCGCACGAACAGGTTGGCGTAGTTTTCCTCGACCAGGTAGATGTCGCCGTAATAAAAGTCCGCGTAGCAGGCCTGGTGGTGATCTCCCTGGGTCGACGACCAGCAGTTTCTCTGCTTGCCGAAAGATGAATCGATATAGAGGCCGCTTCGACGGTCTTCTTCGGACAGGATCAAGGTTGCAAGCTCTTCTTTGGTGGGATAGCGCCAGTCGTTGTAGCCCGCGAAATTCTCGGTGTTCAGTTTCTCGATGTAAGAAAACCCGTCCTTCCAGACCATTCTGTCTTCAGACGCATCCTTCTGCCACATCAGACCGGTCTTTTCGTCCGTTACTACCATATCGGCCTCCGTTATGAATCTTTTTTCCATAATACCTCCGCAAATCCGCGCGGACAAGGCAATTCTTGCATCGTGGACCGCCCGGGCCCTTCGCCTCGAAACCGGGGGAGACCCGCGGCGACGTTGCACCGCAAACGGCCGGCGCGCACGCCTCGCGCGGCCTCAGTGCCGGTGCTCGTGTTCCCCGTGCCGCAACTCGCGCCCGTGGCGTTCGTGCCGGTGGAAATACTCCCCTTCCATCTCACTCTTCCATCTGTCTTGAATTTCGCGTTATATTTCAGTCATTATTAGGACGAGGGTGCGGTGCGTCAATATCCTCCGTTTTTTTCGCTCCGATACCTCTTCGGCGGTCCGGGGCGGAAAAAGCTTATCTCCCGGCCGGAATCTGCCGTATACTTGGTTGTCCGGCATTCGGACCATTCCGGGAAAGGGGCGTTGACCGACTGCGTGAAGCGATGTGCAGACCATGGACAAGCCCCTGTTGCGGGCTATTTTAATTCTTGCATGATTATGTTTCATGGTATAAACGCCGAAGGTACGGCTCTTTCCCGAATCCTGGGGCAAAAATCTTCCAACGGGCCTAAAGCATATGTCCACGAGCGCCGCAACCAACGAGCAGGAAATCAGATACCAGATTTCACTGATCAAGGAGCTTCCTCCTCTTCCTCAATCGCTGGGACGGCTTCTTGAAATCATCCAAGACGAAATCGAATCTTCCGCCGAACTGGAAAGCATAATCTGCTATGATCAGGCCCTGGCGGCCAAGGTGCTGCGGATAGCGAATTCGACCTATTACGGGTTCCGGAGAAGAGTCAAGACCATTTCCAGGGCGATCGTGATCATCGGCTTCAACCAGGCCAGGTCGATCTGCCTGTGCAACCTGCTCATGAACGCTCTGTCCAACAGCCGCCGTCCGCTGGATCCGCTCATGCGCGAGACGCTGTGGAAACATGCGTTCGCCACCGCCAAAATGGCGGCCGAAATCGCCAAGAAACGCCCGTGGGTCAAGAGCGACGAAGCTCTTTTGCTGGGGCTCATTCACGATATCGGCCACGTCGTCATGGCGAACTATTTCACCGAGCAGTTCGAAAGCATCATGAAAATCGCCTCGAAGAGGAAAACCCCGCCCTGGTGTATCGAAATCCAGGCGGGACTGTCGCATACCGAAATCGGAAAGTACCTCGCCTCGCGGTGGGCACTGCCCGAATCCATGCAGGCGGTGATCGAGTTCCACCACACGCCGGAAAGGTCCGAGACCTTCAAAACCGAGATCAAGCTTATATACCTTGCCGACGTGCTCAGCAATTCGCGCCACTACCCGCTACTTCTAAACGATGAGGCCACGCTGTCGTGCTGCCGGGAGCTGTATATCTCGGAGGATGAATGGGAAGACTACCAGAACGGCCTCGATAATATCTGGTCTGAAGTCGACCAGCTATGGGACCTGCTGAAGTAGCAGGCTGAAGAGGTAAGAGGATGGACCAGCAACTGGTAAAGGAAGTTTTCAAAAGGAACCTTCTGGACGTGAAGAGTAAACACGAAGAGCTCAATCAGTTCATGGCCATGATTTTGCGCTTCGCTGAGACTCTGTCGCAGTGTTCCGATCCTGCCGCGGTTTGCAACCATTTCGTCAAGATCATCATCGAAGAAACCAGTTTCGAGAACTGTTCGATACTGTTCTGGGATTCTACCAGGAACAGGCTGTCCCTGGTCGCGGCATACGGCCTGGAGGACCAGTTGGGGGCGGCGAGCCGCCGGCGCTATCGGCAGAACCTGCGGTTTTCATTCGGCGAGGGGATTTCGGGGCAGGTTTTCGGGTCGCGAAGGCCGGTGTTCATCGAAAACACGGCACAGCAACCGATACCGGAACTCAAGGACGCGGCGATCACGCCCGTGTCGCTGGCCTGCATCCCGCTGATGCACCTGGGCGTGCTCAACGTGAGCGCCCTCCACCCGCAGGAATTCAAGTCCCAGGTGAAACGGAACTGGGAGACCCTGGGCAACATCATCGCCTATTTCATCGTGGGACTCCAGGGCGGGAAAGACCGGGCCGGGAGCGGCGATATCGAACCGCGCGAAAAGGAAAGTGTTCCCGCGGCGGGACCGGCCGGCCCTTCGTTTTCGGACCAGATCCTGGACATCCTTCCCCAGGGCGTTTGCGTGCTCGATACAGAGGGCAACGTGGTCCGGTTCAACCACAGCATCGCCAAGCTCCAGGGCGAAAACTTCCCGGAAATCGTATCCAGATCGCCCGCCGTGCTTTTCCAGGACCCGGCCGTGTTCGACAAGCTCCTGGAGCGGGCCGCCCAAGCCGGCAATGTGGAAAAAACGGACGTGAACCTGATGAACTCGGCCGGCGAAATCTACCTGGCCGACGTCAACCTCATCCGGCTGGTGGAATCGGCCGGTTTTCCGGGTTACCTGCTGGTCATCGAGGACATAACCAGGAAAAAGGCCTTTTCGGAAAAGATCATCCAGTCCGAAAAGCTGGCCGCCCTGGGGACCATGGCGGGAGGCGTTTCCCACGACTTCAACAACCTGCTCATGGCGATCCTGGGCCACATCCAGCTCGTGCTGCCCCAGGTCCAGGACGAGGAAATCAAGCGGCGGCTGCAAAATATCGAAAAGGCGGTTTTCGACGGGTCGAACACCGTCCGGCGGCTCCAGCGGTTTACGGAAAGGGAGCGCGACCCGAGCGCCACGGCCGCGCCGGTGGACGTCAGCGAATCGGTCAAAGACGTCATCGAACTCACCCGCCCGCGCTGGAAAAACTTCATGGAACGCTCGGGCTACCGGATCGACCTCCAGCAGAACCTTGCGGCCAACTGCCTGGCGACCATCAACGCCTCCGACCTGCGCGAGGTTTTCACCAATTTATTGCTGAACGCCATCGACGCCATGCCGCAGGGCGGCACCCTCTCCTTCCGGACCTTCATCAGCGGCGAGCACGTGGTGGTGGAAATCTCCGACACGGGCATCGGGATGAGCAAGGAAGTGGCCGAAAAGATTTTCGACCCGTTCTTTACCACCAAGGGGATCGGCAATTCCGGGCTGGGGCTCAGCGTATCGTGGAGCCTGCTGGGACGGTACGGAGGGGAGATCCAGGTAAGGAGCAAGCCGGGCAAGGGCACCACTTTCGTCATCAAGCTCATCAAGGCCGAAGCCGTGAAGCCGGCAGGCGTTGCGAAAACCAGCGAGGGGACCAGTTCCTACCGGCTGCTGCTGGTGGAAGACGACCCCGAGATCCTGAACATCCTTCGAGACATGCTGCGGCTCAAAGGCCACCGGGTGGTGGCGGTGAGCGACGGCGCCAAGGCCCTGGACCTGATCGACGGAAGCGACTTCGACCTGGTGCTCACCGACCTGGGGATGCCGGTGGTGAGCGGCTGGGAGATCGCCAAGCGCACCAAGGCCAAAAACTCCAAGACCCCGGTGGTGATGATCACCGGATGGGGCGCCCAGTTCGAGGAGGAAAACCTCGCCGCGCGCGGCGTAGACCTCATGCTGGCCAAACCCTTGAGCTGGGACAAGCTGCTGGGCAGCATCGAAAGGATGCTGTGAGGCGGCAGGGCGGCAACCCTCCGGCCGGCCCCGCAAGTGATTCCACCTTCATCCCGAAGACGCTGAATTTTGCCGGCCCCCGGCCGGTAATTGGAAATCCCGCTACATCGTAGAGTGGGCACGGTTTTGCCGTGCCCGCCACCCGCCGGAAATTACGCACGCAAAAAAACGTGTCCGCCGCTCGACCGTCAATGGCGCAGCGGGAACCTCGGCTGCCGCGAAAATGAGGGGTGTTGTGCGATTTGGGTGACGTGGTGCGCAGGTTCGCGCTACCTGCCGTCCCGGAAAACCTGCACCAGCAAGCAGGCGCCCAGGGCCAGGAACAGGCTGTCGCGCGCGATGGTCCACGTCATGGCGGGGGGAGTCCCGGCGGCCTGTGTCGTAAAGCAGCCGCAGTGGACGTTGAGGCCTCTTACGGCGTCGTACAGAAGCGCGGAAAGAAAAACCAGCAGCAGCGCGTTGGCCAGAACGGTCGCGCCGGGAAGCCACAGGCCCGCCACCAGCAGGACCCCCAGCAGGATCTCGATCCAGGGAAGGACAATGGCGGCGCCGTTTATCATGGAATCCGGGAGGATCTGGTAGTTGTAGACGATCCTGGCGAAATCCGCCGGGTGGATAATTTTGTCCACGCTGGCCGCGATGAACACGGCGCCGAGCGCCAGGCGGGTCAGCAGGAGGAGCAGGCGGCTTCCCGAAAACGCCTTCATCGGGCCTGGCCGCCGCTGTTTTCGGCGTAAACATCCTCGCCGTTTCCGTTCGAGCAGGAAAGCCGGCAGAACATTTCGCCCTCTCCGCAGGGACCGGTTTCGAACTGCAAGACGGGATGATCGATTCCGAACTGTTCCATGAGCTTTGCCCGTATGCGCTTCGACAGCTCCTCGACGCGGCTGAGCTTCTGGTCGGGCACCACCACGTGGCACGAAAAGGCCACGCTGGACGAGCACAGGTTCCAGGCGTGCAGGTAGTGCACGCTCTCCACCCCCGGTATGCTCTCCATGGAATCCTTTATGGCGTGCAGATCAAGGCCGCTCGGCGTGGCGTTCATGAGGATGCACACCGCCTCCTTCATGATGGTCCAGCAGTTTTTAACGATAAACAGCGCGATGAGCACCGAAAGGGCCGGATCGAGCCAGTACCACGGCCGGTACATGAGGATGATCCCGTTCACCAGGACGGCGACCGAGGTGAACAGGTCTCCCAGCATGTGCAGAAAGGCGCCCCTGATGTTCAGGTTGTGGTCGGAATCCCTGTGCAGCAGCCAGGCGGAGAGCCCGTTTCCGACGACGCCGATCGCCGCCACCAGGATGACCAGGTTGCCCAGGACGGCCTGCGGGTGGAATAATCTTTCCACCGCCTCGTAGACGATGAAAGCCGATACCGCGAAAAGGATGATCACATTGAGGGCCGCCGCCAGTATTTCGGCCCTCCGGTAGCCGAAGGTAAAACCGGTCGATGCGCCGCGCCTTCCGATGCGGTTGGCCACGTAGGCGACGAGCACCGCGGTGAAGTCGCTGAAATTATGGGCCGCGTCCGAAATCAGGGCCATGCTGTGCGCCCGGAGCCCTCCGATCACCTGGGCGGCCGGAATCAGGAGGTTGAGGGCCAGGGTGGCGAGAAGTCTCGACCCGCTGGTGTCCGGGATCGCGCCGTGGCGGTGCGTGACGCCGTGCCCCGTGTCGCAGCACGGAGCGCGGCCGGCCGAAGAACCGGCCTCCCCCATGAGGCAGCAGCCGGCCGGGGGGTGGTTTCGCTCTGGGTTTGTGCTTTTCATGGTGGGGTCTTTTCTCGACTCCATGCGGCCCGCCGGCAACGGTGTGCGCGGCCCGCTCGACAGGCGGTGTTTTGCCGCCGTTTCGTCCCTGCCGGTATTACTGGGAAGTACAAATCACCGCTACTATACCGCAACCGCGCGGAAATGAAAATCGTCCCCGCGGCCGGAGGCGCCGCCGCGCGGGGGTAATCTATCTCCCGCTTCCTAGATCCGTGAATCTTTGATCCAGGCAGCCAGCTTGTTCTTGGGCGGAACCGACCCGGCGGCGACTACCTTCCCGTTGATGAGCAGGGCGGGCACGCCCATTACCCCGTAGCGGGCGATTTCTTTCAAGTCGGTCACGTGCTCCAGCCTGGCGGGAACAGCCAGTTCGGTGAGAACTTCCATGACGAGCCCGGCAAGCCGGTTGCACTGGTTGCAGCCGGCCCCCAGCACCTTGATGTCCAGCCCCTTCGGGACCTCTTCGCGGTACGGCTGTCCAAGCGCCTTCCTGAACTCGCGGATGAAGGCCTGCCGGTATTTTTCCCTGGCCGGCGGGGCAATGTAATTTTTCATCTCCAACTCGCCCAGCATGGCCTCGCCGACTTCCTCGTCGCTGCGGTCCCTGAAATCGGAAGCGAGCCCGGCGATGGCCTCCTTGAGGCCCGAAACGCTCACTGAATGCTCGCCGACTGTTATTTTAACGATGTCTTTTTCGCTCATTGCATCTCCGAGCAGGGGTGTGGGCGCCGGCCGGTTCCCCGACGGTTTGCCGCCCGGCCTTCGCCGTGCCAATTTCGCTCTTTTCGGTCCCGGCGGCAACTTTTTTGTCCCCGAAAAATCCGTCGGCCCCGTTCGTATGCCGAAATTGGTTTTGCAAAGGAGGTGTATTCCATGCTAGGATCAGTTATCTAAGGTATCTCAAGTTGCGGTGGCTCCCTCGAATATTCTACATGTGATCCCTACCCGTTCAGTGGTGCCTGTTTTAGGTGGTGATGAAGGGGGAGGATACTTTTGTACAAAGTTGGACAATAGTATCCATCGATGCTGTGCATCGACTCAAATTATTGCACAATAAAATGGTTGCAATCCGCATTTACCTGAATTAATAGGTTTTCTTCATACATGGAACCGCTGTTGTATTGATCAATCAATCAAGTGTCTCAATTCGTCGACGGCTTTTAGGAGGATTCTATGAATGAATCAAAAAGTTTCGAGGAAAGACTGGAGCGGAAGGGGATCTCACGAAGAGATTTCATGAAGTACTGTACGTTTCTTACGGCAACAATGGGGCTGTCTTCTTCATTTGTATCCAAAGTGGCCGCTGCGGTGGCCAATTCTCCTCGACCTCCCGTCGTATGGCTCTCCAATGCCGAATGCACCGGCTGTGCCGAATCAACACTGCGCACCATGTATCCCTGGATTGACGAACTAATACTGGACATCATCTCCCTGGATTATCAAGAAACCATCATGGCGCCATCGGGCACGGCGGCGGAAAAATCGCTGCACGACGCGGTCACCAAGCACAAGGGCAAATTCATCTGTATCGTGGACGGCTCGATCCCCACGGCGGCCAACGGCATGTACGGAACGGTGGGTGGCAGGCCCATGATGGAGATCACCAAGGAGGTGGTTCCTCAGGCCCTGGCCACTATCTGCATCGGGACGTGCGCGGCCTACGGCGGTCTTCCGGCGGCGGCGCCCAACCCCAGCGCCGCGAAGTCGGTGAGCGAAGTGACCGGCGTCAAGACGCTCAACATTCCGGGTTGTCCTCCCAACCCCATCAACCTGGTGGGGACCATCGTCAACTACCTGCTGTTCGGCAAACTGCCGGCGCTGGACGACAAGGGACGCCCGCTTTTCGCCTACGGCCAGACCATCCACGATCAGTGCCAGCGGCGGTCTCATTTTGAAAACGGTGAATTCGTGACATCCTTCGGTTCCGAAGAGGCCAAGAAAGGCTACTGCCTCTACCAGATGGGATGCAAGGGTCCGGAAACCTACAACAACTGCCCCACGGTCAAGTGGAACGATTCCACGAGCTGGCCCGTCCAGGCCGGACATCCCTGCATCGGGTGCAGTGAACCCAATTTCTGGGACAAATTCACGCCCTTCTTCAAGGAGTCGTGACAATCCCGGACTTCCGGACAACCGGCGCCCATAAAACTTCGCAACTATAAGGAGAAGCCATTATGTCACGAGTGGTAATAGACCCCATCACCAGGATAGAGGGTCACCTGAAAATAGAAGTGGAAGTGTCCAAGGGAAAAGTGGTCGATGCATGGAGCAGTGCGACGCTTTTTCGCGGCATCGAAATCATGCTCCAGGGCAGGGACCCCAGGGACGCTTACCTGTTTACGCAGCGGGCCTGCGGCGTTTGCACCTACATCCACGGCCTGGCGTCCATCCGTGCCGTTGACGCCGCCGTGGGAGCGAACATCCCCGACAACGCGCGGATCATCCGCAACCTGCTTCACGGTGTGCAGTACCTGCACGATCATCTCGTTCATTTCTATCACCTGCATGCGCTCGACTGGGTGGATATCGTGAGCGCGCTCAAGGCCGATCCCAAGAAGGCGGCCTCCATCGCCGCCCAGGCCGAACCCACCACGCCTTCAACCGGCGTCAACGACCTCAAGGAAGTACAGGCGCGGGTGAAAAAATTCGTGGATTCCGGTCAGCTCGGCCCCTTTGCCAACGGCTACTGGGGACATCCCGCCTACAAGCTGACGCCCGAAGTGAATCTGATCGCCGTGACCCACTACCTCGCGGCCCTGAGGCAGCAGGCCCGGACCGTCAAGATGATGGCTATTTTCGGCGGCAAGAACCCCCACGTGCAAAGCCTCACCGTGGGCGGCGTCACCTGCGCCATGGATCTCAATCCGGCCCGGATCGCCGAATTCAAGTACCTGTGGAAGGAGACCATGGATTTCGTCAACAACGTCTACGTCCCGGACGTTTTGACCGTGGCTGCCTCCTACAAGGATTGGGGTAAGATCGGCGGCACCACGAACTTCCTGGCCTACGGCGATTTCCCCGCCACGGCCAAGGAACCGGACAGCTTCCTGATGCCGCGCGGCGTCATGTTCAAGCGCGGCCTGGCCCACGTCCAGTCCTTCGACCCGGCCCTGATCACCGAACAGATCAAGCATTCCTGGTACGAAGGCGATCCCAAGGGTCTCAATCCCGCCAAGGGCGAGACCAAGCCGGCCTACGACAAGTACGACACCGCCGGGCGCTACAGTTGGATGAAGGCCCCCCGGTACAAAGACGAACCCTGCGAAGTGGGACCGCTGGCGCGCACTCTGGTGGCCTACGGCAAGGGCCAGCCCCAGATCAAGCATCTCGTGGACGTCGTGCTGAAAAAACTGGGCATTCCGGCGTCGGCCCTTTTCTCGACCCTGGGCAGGACGGCCGCGCGGTGCATCGAAACCAAGGTGATCGGCGATGCCATGGAAGGGTGGATCGACCAACTGGTGGCGAACGTCAAGAAGGGCGACACCGATGTTTGCATCGATCCCAAAATGGCCGCGGAAGGCATGGGCATGGGCCTGAACGACGTCCCGCGCGGAGCGCTCGGTCACTGGATCAGCATCAAGGAAGGCAAGATCGCCAACTACCAGATGGTGGTGCCTTCCACATGGAACATCGGCCCCCGCTGCGCGAACAACAAGAGAGGTCCGTTGGAAGAAGCTCTGGTGGGAACCCCGGTTGCCGATCCGAAACGGCCGGTGGAAGTCCTGCGCACGGTCCACTCCTTCGACCCCTGCATTGCCTGCGGCGTGCACATCATCGACCCGGACACCAACGAAGTGTACGAATTTAAAGTTGTCTAGGGGTCTGTTTTTGGATAAATGCTGGGAATCCGGCCGCCGGCAAGCGGGCCGGGTTCCCTTTTTTATTGTTGGGGAACGGGAAAATTCCGGCGAAAGGCATCGGGCATGTCCGCAAAGCACATACTGGTCCTGGGGGTGGGAAACATCCTGCTGGGCGATGAAGGAACCGGGGTCCGGGTGATCCAGAAGCTGGAGGCGGAGTATGTTTTTTCGGAAAACGTCGAACTTTTCGACGGAGGGACCCTGGGGCTGAAACTCCTGGACCCCATCGTCAACTCCGACCATGTGATCGTGGTGGATATCGTGCGCGGAGACGGTCCTCCGGGCACCATCTATAGAATCCGCGAAGAGGACCTGCCCAAAAAAATCCCGTACAAGAGTTCGCTCCACGAACTGAACATCGTGGAAACGCTGATCTATGCCGAAGAGCTGGGCAGCCGTCCCGGAGCGGTGGTGATAGGGGTCGAGCCCGGCGAGTGGACGTCGTGGAGCACGGAGCTGACCGAATCGGTGCGCAGCCGCATGGAAGAAATCACGGCGGCCGTCCTCAAAGAGGTGGAGCTTGCGGGCGGATCGTGGCGCAAAAGAGAAACGCCCGTCACGATCGAGCGGGTGGTGTGAGAATTTTTCGGGATTCGGGGATATATTGCCGTTGCCGGGCGGGCTCGTCCTCATGCGTCACCCGGGCGGTGTTTGTGAGCCGGAAGCCGGTGCCTTTTTCGCATTAGCGGCTCGTGCCGGAAGCGTGCAGAGGGCAAAGACGCCGGACTCCCGCCCGAAAGCGCTGCGGGAATGGCGGTTTTGTTGGTTTTACGTTGATTGGTGAAGCCCCGCGGCCGGTTGCGCTCCCATGCCGGATCGTGGAGGTAAAAAAACAACCGGCGCTCCCGGCGGCAAAACCGAGATTCCCGTTGGTGGTGCGGATAAGTTGTAATACTATGATCCGGGGGATGGATCGAATGGAGGTCCCCTGCCAATGTTGTTGACTTTAGCTCCTCCTCCTTTGATGGGGAGGCAGGGTGGGGGTGAAAAACCGAGCGATATCAACCCCCTCCCCCTGCCCCTCCCGCCAAGGGAGGGGAGTTCATGGAGGGCCGTCCCTAAAGTCAACAGTATTGATGGGGGAGGCAGGGTGGGGGGCGTCCCTAGAGTCAACAGCGTTGAGGTTCCCTGCGGAGCGGGGAAAGGCAACCGGCTGATTACACGCGAATAACGGGTGCGGACAAATAAAACGAGGGCGATCTGATTTCCCGCCGCGTTCCGGCGGGCGCCCTGGAGGAAATTGCAGATGTGTCTTGCTATCCCAGGTGAAATAATAGAAATCCAGGATGAAATGGCAACCGTCCAAATTGGTGAAGCCCAGAGAAAGGCTTCCCTGCTGCTCCTGCCGGGCGAGGCGAAGGTCGGGGATTACGTCATCGTGCACGCCGGGTTTGCCCTGCACACGGTGGACCCGGAAGAGGCCCGGGAGTCGCTTCGGCTCCTTCAGGAACTGGCCGCCTGCGGCTCGGATGAACAGCCGGTATGAAGAAAATCATCGTATGTGTTCTCGGCCATGACCGCCCGGGCATCATCGCGGCGGTATCGGACGTGCTTTCCCGGTCGGATTGCAATATCGAGGACGTCAGCCAGACGATCCTGCAAACGGAGTTCGCCGGGGTGTTCATCGCCAGCGTCCCGGACGGGCTCGCAACCGGCGACCTCCATGAGCGGCTGTGCGAAAGGCTCGCCCCCATGGGGCTTTCGGCGCTCCTCCGGGAGATGACGCCGAGCGGGGTGTGGGAGGCGCCGCCCAGCGAACCGTTCGTCATCACCACGTTGGGCCCCGACCGCAAGGGCCTGGTGGCCGGCATTACCGAGCTCCTGGCCCGGTTCGGCGTAAATATTTCCAACCTGAAAGCGGTTTTCCGGGGCGGCGACAATCCCAAAAACAACGTGATGATCTACGAGGTGGACATCCCCACGGCGTTCGACCACAGTGTCTTCCGCGAGGCCCTCTACGAGCGGGGCCGGGAGCTGGGGTTGGAAGTGAGTCTCCAGCACCGGGAAGTCTTCGAAGCGATTCACAGGGTTTAGAAATTAAAAATTGAGGGATTGAGGGAGCCGTTCCTGAATCCCTCATTTTATTTACGGAATCATTCCATGCTAAGCGATAGAGAAATCCTTTCCACCATTGAAATGCTCAAAAACGAACACCTCGACGTGCGCACGGTGACCCTGGGCATCAGCCTGTTCGACTGTGCGGCCGAGGATGCCGGCCGGTTTACCGCGAACCTGCGGGACAAGGTGCGCCGCATCGCATCCGGCCTGGTGGAGGTGTGCGACCGGATGGCCGTGCGCTACGGCATCCCGATCGTGAACAAACGGATCGCGGTGAGCCCCATCGCGGTTGCGGCCTGTCGCCTCGGGCCGGACGGGATGGTCGAAGCGGCGCAGGCGATGGACCATGCGGCCAAAGAGGTGGGAGTGGATTTTATCGGGGGATTCAGCGCGCTGGTGGAAAAAGGCTTTACCGCCGGCGACCGGGCGCTGATAGAGTCCATCCCGCAGGCGCTGGCGTCCACCGATCACGTGTGCAGTTCGGTCAACGTGGCCTCCACGCGGGCCGGCATCAACATGGACGCCGTGTATCTCATGGGAAAGACGATCAAACGGGCGGCTGAACTCACCCGGGACCGTGACGGGGTGGGGTGCGCCAAGCTGTGCGTTTTCGCCAACATCCCGGAAGACGTTCCGTTCATGGCCGGGGCCTACCTGGGGGTGGGGGAGCCCGATTCGGTCATCAACGTGGGGGTCAGCGGGCCGGGGGTGGTCAAGAAGGCGGTGGACCGCGCCCGCGCCGCCAACCCGAAGCTCGACCTGGGCAGGCTGTCGGAAATAATCAAGCGCACGTCGTTCAAGGTCACCAAGGTGGGCGAACTGATCGGGCGGCAGGTTGCCCGCG
>LUZZ01000085.1 GCA_001603845.1 Syntrophobacterales bacterium Delta_01
GCTACCGCCGTATCTCAATATGCTTAATCGCTTATTATATAAACATAATTCCGAATAGCAAGACTTTCCCGATATAATTCGGAAAACTCCGAGCAGGGATTCATTCTTTTTTCTTTGCGCACGGCCGCAGCCCGCCCGCACCGGGCCGTCCACCGGCACGGGGAGCTGATTCGCGGCCCATGCGGTCGATTTCCAACCCGGAGGGCATGCAAATCCTTTAGTTACCGGCCCGAAATGCCGACTAAGCTTATACGGCGAAAATTAACAGGTAAATGGGGAATGAGCCGGGTACCGTTACAAAAAAATTCCGATTGACTGATACGGGGTCCAACTTCCTGTAAGCTTATACGGCAATCGACCGGGACCGCGCGAGCCAAAAGCTGCCGGCGGTCCGCAGGGGTCGGGGCCTCACAGGTGCATAGCGAGGCCGCTCTCCCCTGATAGTGAGGCGGCGGGCGGCGTTTACGGGGCGAAGATCGATGAAAAAGCCCATTCGAACCGCGGCCTGGAGGACAAAATACCGGGAAGTTCGCATCTCGACGTCGGCGGAAATCCTGCCGCGGGTTCCATGACCGAAGATTAAATTTTCAAACCGGCTGCCGCGGGCGGCCGCGGGAAATGCCATGGACGATACGGATAAACGACTGGAAGTTGCCGAACGCCATATCGCGGCCCGGGACACGGAGGCCGCGATATGCGTATTGTTCGAACTGGCGGTGGACTGCGCGAAGGCCAGAGATTTCGCCGGTGCGGAATCCTGCCGGAACCGCATGCTCGAAATCGACCCGATGGCGCTGGACGCAATTATCCGGTCGGGCGAAATGATCGACGAGGAGAAAAAGCGCGCAATCGACGGGAAGCACCGCGCCATGTGGTCCGGATTGTACAACGATCTGACCATGGAAGAGGCCAACGCCCTTTATTTTTCGATGCAGCAAATGAGCGTCGTCAGCAACCAGGTCGTATACTCCCAGGGCGAACTGAACCAGAAGCTTATTTTCCTGGACAGCGGCCGCCTCAAAATCACGTGTTCGCAGGACAATACGGAAGTCCTGATCACCATGGTGGAACCCGGGCAACTCGTGGGCAACGATACGTTTTTTTCCAGCACCGTGTGCACGACCTCTCTCATTGCGGCCGCCCCCTCCCAGTTGCGCTACCTCAAACCCGAGGTGCTGGCGGTCTGGAGAAAGGATCAGCCGGTCCTGGAATCCAAGCTGCTGGAGTTTGCTTCGCGGTTCGAAAAAGTAAGCGACATCCTGAAGGCCAAAACCGTCGAACGGCGCAGCCCCAAGCGCGTCCGGGTCAACGGGCGGCTCAACGTCCAGATTGTCAATTCGAACGGAAAACCGGTGGGGAGTCCTTTCAAAGTGGACCTCTACGACGTGTCCCGGGGCGGTGCCTGCCTGTTGGTAAAAATCCTCAAGAAGGAAGCCGCCAGGGTCCTGCTGGGGAAGCGGTTGAAACTGGGCGTTTTTCATTCATCGGCAGGCGTGGAAGTGGACCTTGACCGGACGGGGACCGTTGTTGCGGTCCAGTTTTACCCGTTTGAAGACTGCTCGGTCCATGTCCGGTTCGGCGAAGCGATGACCGACGCGATGATAATGGACCTGGTGCAGCTCGGCTGAGGCGCAACGAGGTCTTTTTCACCCGGCGCGGCTTTCGGATCGAGGCCGGCATGCCGGGAAATACCGAAGGAGCGGTTTTACCGCGTTTCGCGGTCCCGCGAGGCAGCCAAAAAGGTATGGATGCAATTTCAGAACAGAGTGAGATCAGAAACATGGACCCTTTTTCCAATCCGGGCCCTCTCACCGGGCATTCGAAAGCCCTTTGCGAAGTCATCGTGGATACCCTGCGGGAAATCCGGTTGACCACGACCCGTCCGCTTACTCCCGAACTGCTCGGCAAATTCCTGGCGAAAAGCGGGGCCTACATGGAAAAACTCCACGCGATGGCCGAGCTGTTCGTCCCCGAAGACAAGCTGGAACTGAAGCGCCATGTCGAACGGCTCCACAAGTTTCAGGTGGACCTGCTGGAATCCTTTTACGACAATTACGACCACAATTACGGCGTTCACGCCCGTGAGCTGCTGGAATCCGTCCGGATGAAAATCGGCGGGGAAGAAATTGCCGGGGCGAACGAGGAGATCATCAGGTTCGTCGATGAAACCAACCTGGAAGTCTCGGGACAAATCGATACCTACCTGCAATTGATTGCCGATATAACCACCGAATTGATCGAAGTGGAGCAGTTTCTCTATTCGTCGTCATCGAGTCTGAACGAGGCATATAAGGGCAACAAATCGTTCCATATGACCATCGAATATGAAGTGAAGGATATCGGTGAGTTCCTGGAATCGCACCAAGACGTCGACGAACTGAGACAATTCATCGAGGTAAAATTGGATAATATCAGGCAGTCCCTGCTGGAAAAGCAGGCGGCCGAAGAGAGTCAGATCAACAAGCTGACCGGCGAAATCGAATCATTCAAGACCAGGCTGCACAGGATGAAAAAGGAGGTGGTCAGGGTCCAGAAAAAGGCCGAACAACTGGAGAAGGCCAGCCTCATGGACCACCTTACGGGGATTCCAAACCGCCGAGCCTACGAAAAATATATACGGGAGGAGTGGCAGCGCTACAGGAAAACGCAGGATGTGTTCTCCCTGCTGATGGTCGATATCGATAATTTCAAGTCCATAAACGACAAGTACGGACACTGGGCCGGGGACAAATGCCTCGAAGAGCTGGTGAAACGGGTCCGGAGCAAGCTGCGGGACTCGGATTTCCTGGCCCGCTACGGGGGAGACGAGTTCCTGATCGTGCTCCCGAACACGGACAAGGACGGGGCGGTGCACGTTTCGGAAAAACTGCGCGCCCACATCGAGCAGACCCGGTTCCTGTACCGGGGCCAGAGAATTCCCTTCGGAATCAGCATCGGGGTGTGCGCCATAGACCCGGCGGACCAGAACCTGAGATCGGTCCTCAACCGCGTGGACAAGGCGCTCTATAACGCCAAAGCCTGCGGCCGCAACTGCATCTACATTGTTTAGGGTACCGGATATTGGGTACCGGCTGGAGACGTAACCGGCAACCCGCAACCCCAACCGGAATCCCTAGAATTTATCCGGACCGCCCTCCGCATCATTCCCGGCTGAAGGTGTAGTTTCCCTTCATGAATTCTTCCACGTACCAGTCCAGGCTTCCGTCGTCGACCAGCACCATGTCCAGGAGGCGGACGGCCCCCAGGAGCCTTCCCACCAGGTCGAGTTTTTCCTCGATGACCGGGCGTTCGTATTTTTTGACTTCGCCGCCGACCAGGTCTCCCTTGAGCGTCACCTTGAAGCCGATTCTTTTGAGTATCCTGGAGATGAGAAGCGCCCGCCGGGACCGGCGGCCGATGTCGGCCGCACCTCCCTTAAAGGAAAAAGAGACGTAGTTGTCGTTCACGCGCTCACCGCAGTAGGCGTCCACCACCGCGAAATGATACCCCAGCCGGGAATTGAAATTGACGTATTCGCCGGACAGCACCACGTAGCTCGGCCCGCCCATCCGGTCTTCCATCATGGGGTCCCGCATGAGGGATTCCGACACGATGGACGCGAATCCCTTCCAGTTGAGCCCCACCGGCCCCAGCCACCGCACGCCGGGGTGGGCCATCCCGGAGAGCAGCGCCTTGAAGGGCACGGACCGGATGGCGTCCGGGCCGGCTTCCGGGACGCCCTGCGGGATGTCCAGGCCGCCGCCCAGGTCCACGGCCAGAATTTTCATCGGCAGGTACACCTTGAGCCGGACGGCGGAGTGCGCGCTCAACTCCACGTCGTCGCTGATGCGAAACATCTCCCGCATGGACATTTCGTGGGCAAAGCGGATCACGTCATGATAGGTGCGGCAGCCCTCGGGCGTGAAATTGCCGCTTTCGGGATCGATGAGGTTCAACACCGTGATTTTTTTGAGCGCCGCGTGCGCGGCCTTGTAGGCGGGGCTCCCCTTCATGGGATTGACCTGCCGCTTGCGCTCCAGGATGCTTTCCACCCGCCCCCGGAAGATAATGCGATTGGTGGCGTCCACCGTGATCTCTTCCCCGTGGGGAATGGTCTGCGTGGCGTTGCCCGTTTCCACCAGGGTCGGCACCCCGAACTCCCGCGCCACCGAGGCCATGTGGCCGGTAACGCTGCCCACGTCGGTGACGATCGCCTGCACGCGCCCCAGAAGAGCGGCGTAGCGCGGGGAGGTCTGCCTGGCGATGAGGATCGCGCCCTCTGGGACGCTGGGCAGGTTGTGTTCCGAGAGCAGCACGTAAGCCGGCCCGCTCGCCTTGCCCCGCGAAGCCGTCGTCCCGCCCTGGAGGATGACCGGGTTTCGGGGCATCCGGTCCCCGGCGCCCTCCGGTTCGGGCTCCGCCTCCCCGGCCTGCCCGATGGAGGCCAGGTCCAGGTTCAGGGGCCGGGACTGCACGATGACGATCCGGCCGTCGCCGTCCATGGCCCATTCAACGTCCTGGGGCTGGCCGAAATGTTCCTCCAGGATCGCCCCGTATTCCAGCAGGGTCTTGACGTCGGTTTCGGCCAGGCACGGCATGGCCTGCAAATCCGGGGGGACCGCCTCTTCGGCCAGTTCGCCCCGAGGGCCGACGATCAGCCTTTTTTCCTTCAGGACGGCGCGGGCGGACACCAGCATGCGCCGCGCCCTGTCGGCCTCGTAGAAATCCGTCGGCACGGAACCGTCCACGGCGTTGAGCCCCAGCCCCCAGACCGCGTTGATCAGCATCACGTTTCGCGCCGGGTCGTTGGGGTCCCGGGTGTACATCACGCCGCTGGCCACCGCGTCGATCATCGCCAGGCACAGCACGCTCATGACGACGTGGTCGTCCGGGTAACCCTTGCTGCGCCGATAATAGACCGCACGGGGATTGAACGTGCTCGCCAGCACCATCCGGTAGGAGTTGAGAAACCCGGCCCGCCCCACGCCCAGCACCGATGAATGCTGGCCGGCAAAGCTCGATTCCGAATCCTCGCTGGTCGCGCTGCTCCGGACCGCCACCCGCACCTCGGGGCCGGCCACGCGGATGAGGGCGTCCATTTCCCTCAAAAGGGCCTCTTCCAGTTCGGCGGGAAGCGGCGAATCCAGGATGCGGTCCTGCATCTCGCCGCTGCATTCCAGCAGCCGGGCGGTGTCGTCCACGTCCAGGTCCCTGAAAATCCTTTCGGCCTCCCGGTAGAGCCCGTTGGCTTCCATGAAATAGTGGTACGCATAGGCGGTTACGGAAAATCCGCGCGGCACCGGCAGGTGCACGCGGTTGGAGATCTCGCCCAGGTTTGCGGCCTTTCCGCCCACCTCCGACAACCGCTCCAGGCTGACCTGGCGGAGCGGGATGGTGAGGCCGGTCTTCTCCACCGTCTTTTTGTGCAGCAACTCCTGGAAGATACTGTGCCAGATGCGCTCCACCGCCTCGGGAAGCGAAGGGTACCTGCCGCGCGAGAGTTCGTCGAGTTCCTCGGCGATGTCGTAGACCTGCGCCGTGAGCCGCTCCACGGTGCGCACCACGTAGTCCAGGCCGAAGGGCTTGGACCCGTAGCACACCTGCTCCAGGTCGGTGATCAGTTCCAGGGCGTGGTTGTTGGCCACCAGCAGGTTCTGGAAGTGCTGATATTTTTTCTGGAAAGCGGCCTTTTCGGGGGAATCGGGCTGAAAGGCCTTATCCTTGCGGAAGATGTCCAAAATTTTGAGCATGTATCGGCCCTTTGCGATCCATGGGTTCCTGCGCTCACGGACCTACGAATCGGAAAGCGATTGCAGCGCGTCCTCGAACACCTTGAGATCGTCCGCGGACCACAGGCAAAACGTCACCTCCGAAACGCCGGTATCCCGCTCCTTCAAAAACTTGCAGACCGTATTCAACATGATCTGCGCGCACCGCTCCTTGGGAAAACCGAATATCCCGGTGCTCACGGCCGGAAAGGCAATGGAGCGCAACCCCTTGCCGCCCGCCGTCTCCAGGCTGTTGAGCGTTGCGTTGCGCAGCTTTTCGTCCTCGTTGCCTTCTCCGTAAACCGGCCCCACGGCGTGGATCACGTAACGCGCCTTGAGCTTCCCGCCCCCCGTGAGAGCGGCCTCGCCGACCCCTATCGGCCCGATCCGGTCGCATTCCTCCTGGATGGACGGCCCGCCTTTCATCCGGATGGCGCCCGCCACCCCTCCCCCGAGCTGCAAATGCTTGTTGGCGGCGTTGACGATGGCATCCACGTCCATTTCCGTCAAATCGTCCCGGACCAGGATTATCTTTTTGCCGTTTACGATCTTTTCCATTTTCTCCTCCATAAAATTGGGCAGCCGGTTTCGCAAGAAATGTGACAAAAAGACCAAACAGGTGAGGCGGCATACCAAGGAAAAGCATTCCGAACGGGAGTGTCGATATTTTATTACCCTAAAATTTCTCCACCGAAAAGCGATTCTCGATACCCGGTACCGGCCGCCGGTTACAGGACGTTCAATCCCGGACGGAGCCGCAACCGGCAGCCCGCAACCCGGTTTACAAATTTCGAAATTTCCGTTATACGATCACTTTCGGGAAAGAATTCATAGTCTTAAGCAGAGAAGCGATGGCATTCGATTTTCGTGACCACTATTTTCACAAGGCAAAAAAAGATAATTATCTTGCCAGGGCGGTTTACAAGCTAGAGGAAATACAAAAAAAATACCGGATCCTGCGCACCGGCGGCCGGGTTCTCGACCTCGGCGCGGCCCCCGGATCGTGGATCCAGCTTACCGAAAAAATTACGGGCCCTTCCGGCCTGGTCGTCGGAATCGATCTCAAACCCATCGAAAAAGGTTTCCCCCGGCACGTGGTGACCCTGCAGGGGGACATATTCGACCGGGATTTTGTCGAAGCGGGGCTTCGGGACTACCTTCCCTTCGACGTGGCGCTGAGCGACATGGCGCCGTCCACTTCGGGAGTGAAGGTGGCGGACAGCGCCCGGTCCGCGCTCCTGTTCGAGCGGGCGTTCGAAATCGCCCTGGAAGCGTTGAAGCCCGGCGGCACGTTTCTGGCCAAGATTTTCCAGGGAACGGAATTTCACGAGCTGCTCGCCGAGGTCAAGAAGCGCTTTCAGCAGACCAGGGTCGTGAAGCCGGAGGCATCCAGAAAGCAAAGCAGGGAGATTTACATCCTTGCCCTTAATTTGAAGCATTAATACAGAGCCCAGGAGGTATTTCTATGTCCGGTCATTCCAAGTGGAGCACCATCCGCCACAAGAAGGGGGCGGCTGATGCCAAGCGCGGCAAGGTTTTCACGAAGCTCATCAAGGAATTAATGGTAGCGGCGCGCATGGGAGGCGGCAACGCCGAGGCCAACCCGCGCCTGAGGGCGGCCGTCCTTGCCGCCAAGGCGGAGAACATGCCCAAGGACAACATCGAACGGGCCATCAAGAAGGGCACGGGCGAGCTGGAAGGCGTGAACTACGAAGAGTTCATGTACGAAGGCTACGGGCCGGCCGGGGTCGCCATCCTGGTGGACATCATGACCGACAACCGCAACCGGGCGGCGAGCGAAATCCGACACATTTTCAGCAGAAACGGCGGAAACCTCGGCGAAGCGGGCTGCGTGGCCTGGATGTTCAGCAAGAAGGGGATCATCGACTTCAACAAGGACGTCATCGGCGAAGAAGAGCTGATGGAAATCGCCCTGGAGGCGGGGGCCGAGGACGTGACGGACCAGGAGGACCAGTTCGAGGTAGTGACCTCGCCCGAGGACTTTTCGGCCGTCAAGGACGTGTTCGACGCAAAGGGGCTCGAATACGAGCTTGCCGAAATCACGATGTCCCCGCAGACCACGGTGCAAATCGAAGACCCCAAGGTGGCGCAGCAGCTCCTGAGGCTCATGGACGCGCTGGATGATTCCGACGACGTCCAGAATGCGTACGCAAACTTCGACATTCCGGACAGCCTCATGGAGTCGCTCGAATAGGACGGGGTTGCGGGTTGCGGGAATCTAGGATCCAGTAATGAGATGAGGCGCCTGGCGCCGTGGGGTTTCAGCGGATTTTCTCATGGTTCGAGCTATCGGGGTGGACCCCGGGTCGAGATTTACAGGGTTCGGGATCGTCGAAGGAGACGGCTTCCGCCTCAAATACATCCACCACGGCACCATTCGGCTGCCGGCGAGCCGCCCTTTCGCCGAACGGCTGAAGATGATCTTCGAACAACTGGGGGCCGCCATCGGGAGCTACGAGCCGCAGTGCATGGCGGTCGAGGAGGTTTTTTTCGCCAAAAACGTCAAAAGCGCTCTCAGCCTCGGCCAAGCCAGGGGAGCGGTGCTGCTTGCCGGGATCTGCGCGGGCCTTTCGATCCATGAGTACAGCGCGCTTGCCGTAAAGCAGGCGGTCGCGGGCTACGGAAGAGCGCCGAAGGAACAGGTGGGGGCCATGGTCCAGCGCCTGTTCCGGATCGACAGTGAGATCGAACCCAACGCCGCGGACGCCCTGGCCATCGCGGTCTGCCACCTCAACACGTACTCTTCCAAAAACCGCTGGAAGCTACCGGACGGCAAATGATCGGATTCCTGGAAGGAAAGCTGCGGGCCAAGAGCCCGGAATACATCATTGTGGATGTGCACGGCGTGGGTTATCATGTGCAGGTGCCGTTGAGCACGTTTTATGATCTGCCGGAAACCGGACAGCCGGTAAGCCTCAATATCCACACGCACGTACGCGAGGACGCCATCCAGCTCTTCGGGTTCCGCACCGGGGCGGAAAAGGAGATGTTCGTGCTCCTTTGCGCGGTCAACGGGGTGGGGCCGAAGCTGGCGATCAACATCCTGTCCGGGATAAGCCCGGACGAGCTGAGGCTGGTGATCGTGCGGCAGGACTACGCGCGGCTGAAGCACATTCCGGGCGTGGGCAAAAAAATCGCCGAACGGCTGCTGCTCGAACTCCGGGACAAGGTACAGGAGAAGGGGAAGGAAAAACCGCTTCCCGCCCAGCCTTTTTCGGAAGGAAACGCTTTCGCCGACGCCTATTCGGCCCTGGTAAACCTGGGGTACAAACCGCCGGAGGCAGAAAAGGCTCTCCGGCGCGCCAGGGAGAAGCTGGGAGAAAGCCCGGCCCTGGAAGACCTGCTCAAATATTCCCTGAAAGCACTGGCGTAACGGAGAGTCGGCTCGCAACCCGCAGCATGCAACGGACCTGAAATGACCGACCGGGTAATCACATCGCAGCAAAGAGAGGAAGACCTTCCGGTCGAAAACAGCCTTCGCCCCCGGACCCTGGACGAATATATCGGGCAGGAACGGGTGAAGGAAAACCTCTCGGTATTCATCGCGGCGGCCAGGCAGCGGTCGGAATCGCTGGACCACGTGCTCTTCCACGGTTTTCCGGGCTTGGGCAAAACGTCCCTGGCCGCGGTCATCAGCAACGAACTGAACGTGAACCTGCGCAGCACTTCAGGCCCGGTGATCGAGCGGCCCGGGGACCTGGCGGCCATTTTGACCAACCTCGAACCGCACGACGTCCTGTTCATCGACGAGATCCACCGGCTGAACCACGTGGTGGAGGAAATCCTCTACCCGGCGATGGAAGACTACAAGCTGGACATTATCATCGGCCAGGGCCCCTCGGCCAGGACCATCAAGCTGGACCTTCCGCCCTTCACGCTGATCGGGGCGACCACACGGGCGGGGCTCCTGTCGCCTCCGCTTCGCGACCGCTTCGGCATGTCGCTTCGCCTGGAGTTCTACCAGCCGCACGAGCTGAAACTGATCGTTTTGCGTTCGGCAAAAATTCTGGGCATCGTCGTCGAAGAAGACGGGGCCGAGGAGATCGCCCGCAGGTCGCGCGGCACCCCCAGGATCGCCAACCGGCTGCTTCGCCGCGTGCGCGATTACGCGCAGGTGCGGGCCGACGGCATCATTTCGCGCCCGGTGGCCGATTCCGCCCTCCGGATGCTGGATGTGGACGAGAAAGGCTTCGACGGCATGGATCGCAAGATCCTGAGCACCATCATCGAAAAATACGACGGCGGCCCCGTGGGCATCGAAACGCTTGCCGCCTCGGTTTCTGAAGAAAAAGACACCATCGAGGACGTGTACGAACCCTACCTCATCCAGGAAGGCTTCATCAACAAGACCCCGCGCGGCCGCCTGGCCACGCGCCTGGCCTACGAACACCTGGGAATCGCCGCCTCGTGCGCCCAAAATCGCCAGCTCGGGATATTCCAGGGCTGAACACCCCCGCCCGCATCGCGCTGAAAACCGCCTCCGCGGCGCACGTGCCGGAGGTCTTCCGCCCATCCGCGTATCCCCCCGCGTCATTCCCTACCGGCTCCATGGTGAAATTTAAGGTTTACAGGTGATTGTCACCCAAAGTTGTCAGTTTCCACGAAATCGTTCGTTAATTCGGGCACGATCTCGGGAGCGATTTTTCCTCCGTTTGGGGGGCTTGTTTTAAGTTTTCGAATTTGCAAAGAAAACTTTCCAAAATTTTAGTTGGAATGGAATTTGCTCACTAGAGAAGACGAGCGACCGAAACCGGTCCTCTTGATTTAAACGTCATAGAACGGATGGCCAGCTTGCTTTCGATTCGGCACATTCAGCATTCGGGGGACTTCGAGATGGGCCGCATACGCGACAGTCTGAGGTATGTACCCCCGGACGTGCTCGAAAGATGGAGAAAGATGGGCTGGACCGACGACGAAATCCTGGAAGGTCTGGAGGATGCCGCCGACTTTCTGAATTCGAGGTTCTATGACGAAGCAAGGGGCTACATGTCCCTGCGGGATTTTTTCGGACAAGGCTGAAAGCAATCCCGTCCGGGCTCTGCCCGGAACTGGTTCAAAATGAGGGGCCAGGCAAGTTCTTTGACAACCTGAAGCTCATGTTCAGTTTATCAGCCGGGCTTGTCCCGTTCCTGTTCACGTTCCTTCTCGTGCCGAACAGGCACCATGCTCACGCGATTCCGCACCGGCTCTTGTTCCCTGCTCTCGTTGCCGCTCTTGATCGCATCGCGCTCGTTCCCATTCAGGCTCCCACGGATACAGTTGGCCCCTAAGGGCCCGACCACCCGAAGGCGTCTGTTTTGTCCGCCTCCCGCTCACCCGCTTTCGGGGGTTGTTCCAGTTCCTTACTCGAATTCGACCGATGCACGCTCTCGATCATGCTGGCATTGCCCTGTTCACGCTCATGTTCACGCGCTCGCTGCTCATGTTCCGCTTCCACGTTCCAGTTGTGTGCCCCTCAAAATGTTCGAGGGTTGCGGTTTTCCGCAGCCCTCGAATTTTTTTTGTCGTCGAAATTCCACCGTTTATCGCCCTCCACAGCGCGGCATGTTCAGTCGGCTCTCAAATCGGGTTCGGCCAGCCCGTAATTCGACCTCGGTTTGCCGCTCCTGCTTTCGTACCTGTCCCCATGCATGTCGTCATCGTCGTAAAACAGGTGATTGCCGATGCCCGTACCGTCCGGAGCCCCGTCTTCGTAGCCTTCCTGTTCCAGGATGAGATCGTTGACATCAATGCGGTCGACCACTGCGGAAAAACCCATCCCATCGGTCAGGATCTGAACTATGATTTCGTGTTCCACCTCTCCCGGAACAGTGCCGTCCAGGTAAACGACACCCTTTCGGATCGCCACTTTCAGCTCGTCGGTGTCTATCCGTTCATCCGACTGCAGCCGTTCGATTATGGCATTGACGACCTGCTGTTCACCGAGCCCCTGGAATTCATCGGGGATCTTGGCGGGGCCTATGGCTTCCGTAGTCAAGGGCAGGCTTCTGTGCTTTTTCTCGTAGTCGCGCGCGCAGTCCACGCACAGACGGGTCCACGGGATCGCCTGGAGCCTTCTGGGGCTGATATCATCACCGCAGGATTCGCAGATTCCGTAGTCACCCAGCGTCATCTTGGTCAAAGCGAGGTCGATCTGCTCGATTTCCTGTTTCCCAGTCACGTCAAGCTGGTCATAAGGCCTTGAGATGCTGGCCTTCTGAGCTTCTTCTTCCAGTTCGGTGGTCCGCTCTTCCAGTTCCTGCCACGCGACTGCAAGCTTTTGGACCCTTTCGAGTATGCCGCTGCGCCTGTCGAGGAGCATGTTTCTGAGGAATAAAATGTCTTCCTTGTCCATTGAAATCCTCCGTAAGTACAGCAACGAGAACAACCGCGTGGGAAGTAAAATAAGATGCCTCCAGTAACCGTTCAAGTGTATTTCTTAACTAATCGTAATTATGGACTTAACGCCCAACAGGAAACACTTCATCCTCCCCGCATCGCCGTTGACACCACAACGAAAGAACATTAAGGGTGGGGGGCTGCGGGTTACCGGTTGCGCATACATCGTGCATCAAGCGTCCAATGTCTGGTATCCAGGCTCCCGGAGTGCGGAGCATGAGCGGAGAGTGAAGCATGTACGGTCGGCTGAGGTTGGTGATCTGTTTGTTGATGGCGGCCCTGTGTGCGGCCGGTTTCCAGGCCGCGCGGGCCGGAAGCACCGAGAACGCCGCCGGGAACCATGCCGGGGTGGAGGGCGCGGCAACACCTTCCGGCGAACACGCCGCCGCGGGCGCCGGTGAGGCGCCGGGTCCCCTCCTGAAGCTTTCCGTGACCCGGCACACGTACAAGCTGCCGGACGGCGGCGCCCTGGATTACACGGCGACCGCGGGCTACATGAGGCTCAAAGATGAAGCGCAAAAGCCCAGGGCGGACATTTTCTTCGTGGCCTACACGGTGGACGGGCGCGACAAAGTTTCCAGGCCGCTGACCTTTCTGTTCAACGGCGGCCCCGGCGCGTCTTCCGCCTGGCTGCACATGGGCGTCGCCGGGCCGATGCGCGTGATAACCGATGGGGACAAGCCGCCGGCCGGCCCCCCTTACGCTCCGGTGCACAATCCCTATTCGTGGCTGCCCTGGACCGACCTGGTGTTCATCGACCCGGTGGGAACGGGATTCAGCCGGGCCATCCCTCCGCAGGACGCGAAGCACTTTTGGAATGTAAAAAGCGACGTGCAGTCGGTGGGCGACTTCATCCGGCTCTACACCAGCACCTGCGGCCGGTGGCCGTCGGTCAAGTACCTGGCCGGAGAAAGCTACGGGGGCATGCGCGCCGCGGGGCTTTTGAGCTATCTCTACCGGAACTTCGGGATGGAAATCGACGGGCTCGTGCTGATTTCGCCGGCCCTGGACCTGAAACTGATCCAGCCGGATTCCGCAAACGACCTGCCCTACGTGCTTTTTCTTCCCTCGTATGCGGCCACGGCATGGTATCATAAAAAAATCGCTCCCCGGTACCGCGGCGCTTCCCTGTCGCAGGTGCTGGAGGAGGCGGAAAAGTGGGCCGTCGGGGAATACATGCCGGCCCTTGTAAAGGGTGATCTTCTCGACGAACCGGAAAAAGAACGGATCGCGGAAAAGTTCGCCGCGCTCACGGGGCTGCCGCAAACGCTCGTGCGCAACAGCGATCTGCGGGTGGGGAGGCGGGATTTCACCGCCGAACTGCTCCGTTCGGAGGGGCTTTCACTGGGATTTCTGGACGGGAGGACCGTGCTGCCGGACGGATCGGGCGGCTTTCTAAACGATCCGGGCATGGCGCAGACTTTCGGACCTTACGCGGCGGCGCTCAACGAGTACCTGACCGGCGAGCTGAAGTTTGCACCGGGCATTGCCTACATCGCCTTTTCGAATGAAGCGAATTCCCAATGGGATTGGGGGTCGATGTTTCCGGGCCGCGACGCCCTGGATTCCATCCGAAAGGCCCTGGACCGGAACAGGAGGCTTAGGATTCTGGCCGCCGGGGGTTATTTTGACCTGGATGTCCCCTATTTCGGGACATCCTACACCATGAACCACATCGGGGCCGCCGCCGGGCTCCGGCAAAACATAACGGTGCGATTCTTTCCGGGCGGGCACATGTTCTATACCAGCAGCGAGGCCATCGAGGCATTCACCGGGGAAGCCGCCCGGTTTTTCGGCGCCGGAGCGCCGGGGGCCGGAGGAAAGAACCGGGGGTCCGCCTCGGGGAAGGGGTTCGGACCGAAGGCCGAGCCCGATGGTAAGAGTGTGAAAAAATGACAGCAAACAAGGGGATGAACGACTCATGGACGAAGATCTATTCAGGAAGGGACTTCAAACTCGCCGCGAAGTGTTGGGTGCGCTGCACGTGGATAAGTCCATCTCCGATGCCGACGAATTTACCCGGCCCCTGCAAGAGCTGGTGACCGGATGCGCCTGGGGAGCCGTGTGGTCCAGGCCGGGCCTTAACCGAAAAACGCGAAGCCTTCTGGTCCTGGCCATGACCATCGCCTTGAACCGCCCCCACGAATTCAAGCTGCACCTCAAAGGGGCCGTCAACAACGGCTGTACCAGGGAAGAAATCAGGGAGGCGCTGCTCCAGAGCGCCATCTACTGCGGGATGCCGGCCGCCATCGACGGCTTTCGGCTGGCCAAGGAGGTCTTCAGCGAAATCGATTCGGGTAAATAGCCAACTTCCCATATTTACGCCGATAATCAGAAACTGTGCGGCCTGCGGATAAATTTTCTTGCATTTTCTGAGGCATTCTAAGAAAATCCTGCCACCTGTGTCAAAACAGGTATCCAGGGGGCTTGTACAATCCAACCGGAGGAACTCCGGAAACACCGTTTTTCCCAGAAAATACGTGTGTTTTTTCGGTGAAAAACCGATTGGGATCCCCGTTTTCCCATCCGCCCAGTTTCGGACCGTTTCATACCGGCGCCAGGAGTCAACATGGAAGTCAAATTGCTCAACATCGGTTTCGGCA